>CALLVY010000785.1 GCA_938015925.1 uncultured Saprospiraceae bacterium | reverse complement strand
ATGAAAAAACAAGTACCTAATGTTCGAATACAAAATCAATTCCGTCCCTTTTATCAGCTTAGACTTATATTGATCGCCTTGTTCTTCTATTGACTGTACCACTTCATACCCTTTATCAAAATCGGGCGCATTCAAAGCATACAAAATCCAATACAGGCACTCCATCCAATATTTTTCACTAGAATCATCCAGGGACAAAGTCTTCAATTGGTCTAGTTTCTCCAGACTCTGTTTCAACAGCGGGTAGTCTCCCAAATTAAATGTACTAGCCAAGAAATTGCTATAACTCACCAGATATTTGGTCATATATGGAGCGGCCATATGCGGATGCGCTTCCCAAACCTCCATGATCCGGTGATAATGTTTAAAACAGGTTTTATTTTCTTTGAGCAACTTATTATGGTGTCCCAGGATGGAGTGGTAGTACAGTTTTCCCCAAAAATTGTCTGGCTCGTCCATCCGCTTGATGGGATCGATCCATTGGTCCAGGTAGTTTTCGTTTTCTCCCTTTTGCAGGCGCCCTCGTTTCCGCAAATGCAAAAACACAATATCCTTTGCCGCTCTTATCTTCTGCTCGGTAAGAAATGCTTCGACCACTTCATCCAACTCCGCATACAAGTTTTCTACCTCCTCCTGTCGCTTCTTCAAGGTGAGCATAATCGATAGCTTGATCTTCAGCTGTAAGGCTTCCATCAAAACCAATTTCACGTCGTACTGTCGAGACTTCTTGCAAACCGAATCTAATACACGACGGCTTTGCTCGTAAAGTCCTTTTTTTTCAAGCAATCTGGCATTAAACAACAGGCCGGACAACGCTCCCTCGATATCTTGTTTTTCATGGAAATCACGTAAGGTAGAAAGAATCAAATCATACAGATACTTCTTGGTTACATGAAGCGATTTGACAAATTTTTCTTGCTTAAACTTACGTAGAATTTTCTCTTCATTGTAGACGGATTGCTTGTCTAAAAAATCAAATAACTTTAGGTAATTTTTCTCTCCGGATTTCGAGTTGGTCCGTAGCTTAAAGTACCGTTTTTCGGACTTAGTTAAGGATTGAATAAGAGTGAATAGATCGTTAGAAGGTTTCATATAAATTTACTATCAAAAAGAAGACAGAAAGGCTGAAAACGTTCGCAGTTATGCCTTTTATTGTTTTTTATCCATATACCCAATCATCCGTTTGGCCGTTCGTTCAGAAGCACCTTCCCCCCCAAGCTTAGCATGCAATGCTTCATAAGCCATCAATAGCTCTGTCCGCTTATTGTCATCAAGCAGCAAAGCAAGCTCCGTCTTCAGATTTTCAGGATTGAATTCCTCCTGGATCAATTCTTTGACAACTTCCTTGTCTGAAATCAGATTGACCAAGGAGATGTAATTCACTTTGACCAGTCTCTTTGCGATCTGATAAGACACTGGATTCCCAGAATAACAAACGACTTGCGGTACATTAAACAAAGCAGTTTCCAAGGTCGCCGTGCCTGAAGTTACTAAGGCTGCCGTTGAATTTTCCAGGAGATCGTAGGTCTTGTTGGATACTAATTTTACTGCTTGGTTTCCTAGGATTTCTTGATAGGTTGTTTCTTCGATGGATGGGGCGCCTGCTATTACAAATTGGTAGTTGGGGAATTGGTGTATGGTTTCTAGCATGACTGCTAACATCCGTTTTATTTCTTGCAGTCGGCTGCCGGGGAGCAAGGCGACGATTGGACGGTCATCTAGTCCATTGTCTGACCGAAAAGAGGTGGAGGCAGTTCGGTTTTTGATCTCATCGAGTAGGGGATGTCCTACAAAATCTACGTCGCATTCATAATCCTTATAAAAAGCTTTTTCAAACGGAAGAATAACAAACATCCGATCGACAATTTTTTTGATTTTGTGGACGCGTTTGGTATTCCAGGCCCAGATTTGCGGAGAGATGTAGTAGAAAACTTTAATCCCCTTAGTTTTAGCCCATGCTGCTATTCGAAGATTGAAGCCCGGATAATCTACCAGTATCAACACGTCTGGTTGAAAAGTAAGAATATCAGCTTTACAAAATTTGATGTTATCTAAAATAGTGGAGAGGTTCTTTACGACTTCCAGAAACCCCATAAAAGCCAGATCCCTGTAGTGTTTCACCAAGTCACCACCTGCTTGTTCCATTCGATCGCCTCCCCAAACGCGAAAAACAGCCTCCTTGTCCTTTTCGGACAATTCCTTCATCAAATTAGAAGCATGCAAATCACCAGAAGCCTCACCAGCAATTATATAATACCTCATGCTCAAAAAAATATTTTGTTATTAAGATAGCGATTCACCGATATATAGTCACTCCTTCTCGCATTAGAAGATAAACTTGCCATAATAAAACCCCCAGGCAATCACCATAATGATCGTCGGCAAAACGACCCCACGCATGGAGTTGAACATTCTTCGATTATTGAAGTAGTGAAAAGGGATAAGATTGGCAACGATGGAAAAGGGCACATAGACATTGTCAAATCCAGTAAATGGCTCGTTTCCCATTGGTCGGAAATCCATATATTCAATCCATTCATCCAAATAAAGGAACAAGGCATAGGTCAAAATAGGGACGCAAACGCCGAGTAAAACACCGATGACTACAGAATCTTTTTTTAGCATAAATTATCCAAGCTTATTAGCAAAAGTGGTTTCTTCTAAAGGCTTCAATTCGTCAATAGCATTGAAGGCAGTGAGATCTGGCTGAGAAGGCACGATGGATACAAACCCATTTTCAAGCGCCCAAACATCGGTATCTGTTCCCTTGTCAAAGTTGACAAATTTTCCCGTTAGCCAATAGTATTTTTTTCCCATTGGATCTTCGCGAATATCATACTCCTCACTCCATTTCGCGATTGCCTGACGGCAAACTTTCATCCCTTGTATTTTTGCCGTTGGCAGATCAGGAATATTGACATTTAGCAACTTACAATTGGTCAACCCGTGTTTTAAAACGTGGTCGGCTATTGGACGAATAAAATGTTTGGCCGGCTCCATATCCGCATCATGCGAATAAGCCAAACTAGAAAAGCCAATCGAATTTATTCCCTCAAAGGAAGCCTCCATCGCAGCAGAAACGGTCCCGGAGTAGATAATATTGATAGAAGCATTGGATCCATGATTCACGCCTGAAACACAAAGGTCAATTTTTTTACCTTTTAAGACGACGTTTTTTGCCAACTTAACACAGTCAACTGGAGTTCCAGAACAAGAATACGCCTCAATTCCATCAAAAACATCCCTCTTTTCTAATCGAAGTGGCTCGTTCAAGGTCAGCGCGTGCCCTTGTCCAGATTGCGGTTTGTCAGGCGCTACGACAACGACCTGGCCAATTTCTCTCATGACTTCTACCAATGCGCGGATCCCCGGAGCAGTAATACCATCATCATTCGTCACTAAAATCAACGGTTTCTCTTTCATTTTTCAATTTTGTTTGCGCAAAAATACAACATTATTTATTGGAGTTTTACCTTTGAGACAAATGATACCACCAAATATCAAAAAATAAGTTGCGCATAACTCAAAAAACACAGTAACTTAAAGGTTTATTGTTTAGAAATAATGGAAAATGGTTTAATTGTATAATGGTAAATTATAGATTTGTTACCAATTTGAATAAAAAAAGAAAGACCGCAGACACAAATCAAACAACTACCAGCACCCAATAAAGCAACCAGACAGGAGGCCGTTATTATAGGTTTGACAAGACTCGGCCGGCTTCCGGGGACTTAACGAAAATAAAAATAGTATAAAACATAAATGACCCTCGAAGACGCCATAAGACAAATCCTACTAGAAAACCGCCAGGAAATGACCGCCATCTCCGTGGCCAAAGCCATCAATGACCAACAGTTATTCCGACGTCGCGACAACAAACCCGTCCCCGCTGGCCAAATCGAACTACGAGCAAGAGACATCCCGGCCAGTTTCCGATTTGTCTGGAAGGAAGGCATCGAAAAAATAGACCTCATCCACCGTGCTTACTCAGGAAAATCAACCGATTACCACGGTATTTTTTGGGACTTGTCGAACCTTATGCGCGATCAAAATTTGATCGTCCCTTCCGAGATCCTCGTGGTAGGAATGGTCGCCTACTTGATATTAGCAGAACAAACCGAAACCCTGGAATTAAAAAACCTGGACGAACTACTCGAAGTACCAGAAATCAAACAACAACTCCTCAAAGACCTGAATGGGTTTATGGAAAGCGGAGAAGGAGAATATTTCCTCCCTTGGTTCCGATTGCAAGAATGTATTACGGAAGCAGACGAAGCCCTTATCAAGAAAGTACTGAAAATCCTGAATCAATATGAAATGGAGATTTGCCAGGAGTTTTTTGATGCCGTCGATGGGTTTATCTATTCCAATTTCGCCATACAATCCAATAGCAGGATCATTACCCCGTCCACCATCTCCAGAGTCGTCGACGAATTGGCAGACATCAAGGAGAACGCAGTCGTCTATGATCCGGCCGCTGGCCCAGGGATCCTAGCCATCAATGCCCTAGTAAATTCAGACCTTACCTCCAAGGAAGAAGTCCGACTACAACTGCAAGAATATTCAAGTATCTGGTCCAACCTTAGCTATTTTATATCGAGAATAAAAGGCGTCCCCAATGCAGAAATTAGAAACGAAAACTCCCTGATCAACCCCATTTGTGAGCCAGAGTCTGTCGATTGGGTGATCTCCGATTTGCTACTGGAAGATATTGATACGGAAGTGTTTAAAGAATTGGACATCTTAGGGTTTGGAGAGTCAGAAGTGGCGACTACTCACTTTTTGCAACTGATCCTGACTCGCCTTAAAGACAGCGGTCGAGCGATCGTATTGGTGTCCAACGACTTTTTGTTTGATGAAGATCCTTCCTCCAAAATATTGAGAGAGTATTTGGTCGAATCTGATTTTTTGGAGGCGGTGATTACTTTTCCTTCCGGGAAATTCCCGCCGATGTTATTGTCAACGACTTTGTTGATCATCAATAAAACAAAAGAAACTAGTCGCAAGAATAGGGTGCTATTCATCAATGCCAATGAAATCTGGAACCAACCGACTCAAATCAAGCTTATTTACGAGGAATATGAAGAAAAGAATAACCTGTCCAGAAGTGTCGATCTTCAAGAAATAGCAGAATGCGAATACGATTTACTCATCAATCGCTATATCAGTGATATAGAATCCGAATTGAAAGCAGTGAGCGAAGATGGGACCTTGTACCCACTGCGTTATTTATCGTTGAAACATCGGTTCAGCCCATTCAAAAAAGGAGCCGATTATCCATTTATAAAGGTGGAAGATTTGCCTGATTCGGATACAGGATATCTATTGGACATCAGCATGATCAAAGATTCTTCTAAGACAAAAACGTATGGTAGAATTATAGATCGGGACGCGATATTGCTTGCAAAAAATGGAGGAAAAATGAGTCCAACCCTGTTCCGATTTGATGGTGATCCAGTGACCGTTTCCAATGATATTCATCCGATAGTTGTCGATCACGAAATTGTCGTCTTGGAGTATCTTTTGTCAGAATTAAATATGAATTATTCGCGTAAGCAATACAATGCTGCATTAAAGGGAGATTCTACCCACAGTATTTCTGTTTATGATTTGATGAATATTAAGGTAAGGGTGCATGGGAATCTGGACACACAAATAAAAATATTGAAGGAACGGGCGGAGTTTGTATCCAGCATCCTAAATGTACAGCGTTCTTACCAAGACCAGGAAAAAGCCTATCAGCAAAAGGAGTTTCAAATTCTTTCTGCGATCAAACATTCCTTCGCTCAATTGCAGGGGGCGGTATCTTCGGATATCAAAAACCTCAAGTATTTTATTGATTTTAAGAACAAAAACAAGGAAATAATTGATTGGGAAGATCGGATATCTGCACGTCCAGGTACAAGAAATATTAAGGAGGTCTTTCAAGATATGGATGCTTCCCTAGAAAAAATGGCGCGGACCTTTGAAAACATCCAGAACATTCTTGATTTTCACCCTTCAAAAATGAAAAAATCTATTGTTTCCATCCCTGAATTTATCAAACAGGAAACAAGAGAATTTCTAGGCAATAGAACGGACTATCAACTCATTTTTGATATGAATGAATCGAGCCCGTTGACCGCAGAAATGGACCGCCAACAGTTCAGTGAAGTAGTACGGAATTTCCTCCATAATACAGAAGAACACGGCTTTGAAGGCCTCAATATTCAGAAAAAACTCGAATTCAAAATCAGAACCAACCGGGATCAAACAAAACTGATCATTGACTTAAAAAATAATGGGAAGCCAATGCCTCCTGATTTTTCTTTTGAAGATTTTGTTACCTTCGGGACTAGAAATGGCGAAAAAGGAGGTTCCGGGATCGGAGGCTACCTAATGAACAAAGTGATCGAAAATCACGGAGGAAAAATGATGTTGCTTAACCGAACGCCTTCTGTGAAAGGCCAGGGGAGATACGATATCGGCGTTCAATTTCGAATCGAATTACCGCTAAAACAAGAATTACCAAATGACTGATGATCGAAGAATTAGAGTACTAATCGTTGATGATGTTACTTCTTACGTAACGCCGCAGCTCGATCTTGCTTACAATATGGGGATCGAACTTGAGCACATGCGCACCTGGGAGGAAGCCGAAGCAGAATTGCAGCATCGATTTGATGACTATGATGCATTAATCCTGGACGGCAAAGGGCAAAGACACCAGGATAGCAAACAGGAAGACCCGAGTCACCTCGGAGTCGCCATCAGTTGGCTAAATGAACAAAAAGGGAAGGGCCGGAATATACATTTTGTCGTCAATACCGGTTTCTACGATGAGTTTAATCAGTTTTTCTCCGGGATTACGATGTACGATAAAACCAAGGGCGATGAAGACCGTATGTTCCGAGATATTCTGACGATGGTCCGCCAGACAAATCCAGCAAAATTCAAGTACGCAGACGTCTATGAATTGTTTGAAAAAAAATTCCTGGACAACGAACTAAGGACACAATACATCGATCTCATTCAAAAACTAGAAAACAGCGATCTATCCGATGTGAGCGGGATTTGCAAAGACATTCGCCGTATCCAGGAAGGGATCTATCGCGCGATAAACAGTCATTATAAAGATGTATTGCCAGATACTTTTTTCCAGAACAATGGCATGCTTCGATTTAAAGATGCCAATAAACACTTGTCTGGCCTAGGAAAAGTAGAAGGCAAAGACAACAAGTGGGGCCGCTCCAAGGGAGGAACGGACTACCAAGGCCTTGATATGAATAACCTGGCCAATACCATCTACTGGGTCACCGCCAACAACATTCATTACAGACAAGACGACCAACGCCCACACCTTATCACTTCCTACGCACTGCGATCAATGATTTTCGGCTTGAATGAACAACTGTTATGGTACAAACGATTCGTAGAAAGCCATTAGTTGATTGATTAATCTAAAAAAGCTCCTGAAAATAGTTCAGGAGCCTCAATAAGAATAATCGCTTAAAAATATTTCGTCAAATTAATGCCTAGCAGGACCCATCTCCTAGCTCGATGTCCATGGTGATTTCATTGTCTTCGGTCGTAGTTTCGTCAAGAGTGCCTAGCGCATTTACTTTGAAAACCAACTCCCATTCTCTGCTAAAATCAATGGTGGATGCATCCTCAATTAACACAGAAACTCGTCCTTGCCATTGGTCTTGAGAAAGGAAGGGCATGGTGGCAATTTTCCAGGTTTTGAGCTCAATCGTCTTTGCACTGACTGATTTTTCTCGTAGAAATATTTTGTTGATCCCACAGATTTCAGACTCTCCATCTATACTTCCGGTATTGAACCAAGCTGCATAAAATGTTGGATCCCCATTCGTAGCACAATCTTTTAAATAACCATCTCCATTAACAAAAAAAGCATCAGGATTTTGGTTTTCAAATATAGCTTTGGTCTCATTAAAACGCGTAAGAGAACTCGCTACATAGTTTCGGTGATCAGGGGTCGCATCTGGGTAGTTATGGCGCAGATAATCCACATCCAGCGCACTTAGGTACTCCAGATTTCCCTGCATGGTGGAGATGTATTTCTTATCATTTGCATCCCAGTTTGGTGTATGGATCATACCAAAAGCATGGGCCAACTCGTGCAAGATACCATGTGTTTTAGGGTAATCATCCGACGTAGGGTCCGAAAAATGGCCATAATTCGTTGATTTAGCCATAATTGTAAAATGATCAGTTCCTCCACCTGACTGATCGTGTTTACAGGCTCTCATGGCAAAGGTTAGATCACCAGGCAAGGAGCAAGCGTTGGGCATCGGTTCGCTGATATCGATATAATCAAAAATACTAGCTGTTGGAGCATTTGGGACCAGATCGAAGGGGTCTTTGTGCGTAACGCCTGTCCGTTTTGTGGTGAAGTGTAATTCGGATCCTTCTTGTCTATTGATCTCATCGACGGCTGCATTATATTGATGTCCAGCAGGGGTATTTGCCGGAAAATGATCAATACAAATATCCACTTGATGGTTGACTGGATCATTTAAATGGGTAGCGCCGATTTGCGCATAATTGACGTTTCGGACACTGACCAGGTAGGTGGTGTCCGGTGTTTCATCACAAATTTCACTTAGTTCTTCTAGGCCACAACCTGCAAGCAAAAACAGGCAGAGCATAGGAATTAATACTTTCATTGTACATTGTTTTAATGGTTAAATATTGTTTTTCGTTTATATATTCTTTTTGGGTGGGAAAGTGTTACCGGGTTTGATTTTTTATTTGATTTTGGAGGGGGGGAGGCAGTTTTTGTAGTTAGTGAATTGGAGAAGATTTTTACCTGGATCTATTTGGCAAAAATTCTGGGATTGGTAATGTACTATAGATCTATTTTGACAATTGTAGGAAGGAGGGTTGGGAATGCGTTTGTTGCTATTCGGTTGTTATTGTAACTGGAGTTCACGAAAATCGGAAAACTAGAAGAGGGGTTTTGGCTTAATTGTCAAAATCCCTTTTTTTATGGAACTATTTCTTAGTTATGTTTGTAATTATTGTTTTAGAATATGATTTTTGAGTTTTTTAAGAAAAATACGTCATCTGGCAAAGTATATTCATAAAATAGATTGATCGTTCTAAAAATCATGAATAGTTTAAGGTTAATCAAAAAATAATCTTTTCTATAAAAAATCAAAACGATGAAAAGATATTCTCATACAATAAATTATTTCGCAAGTGGTGTAAATTTCATGATGGGGAAAACACCTTGGGGCGATTTACCAGTTGATTCTAGTAAAATTTCCGAAGGAACTCGGTTAATGTATATCGTTTCGTTTTCTTCGATAATAGAAGGGGTTTTAAAGAGTTATTTGAAATCAAAGCTTTACGAATCAATATTAGTAAAAGATAGGTTAGAAATACAGATTTTTGATGAAAGGCAGGAAGATGATTCTTTCACAATAACTATGGTTGATCCTATCGAAGAGCTAAAAAAACAGAAAGGCAAAAATGACAGCTTTATTGCTAATGTTTTGGAAATGAAAATAGATGAAGTTGAAAGTCTTACTTGGGGAAAGCTAAAACAAGAGTTTAAAAAACTAACAGGCAAAGCACTAGGCGATTTGTTAAATGATCACAGAGTGAATTTGAATGAAGAGATTGAAACCATAATGAGGTATAGAAACTTATTTATTCATGGTAATGTTATTGAATTAGAAGTAAACGCAGATCAAAATTTAGAATTTAAAGGAAAGGCGAAAGCTCTTGCTGAGTTTCTAAAAAAGCACAAATTGGAAAAAGATAATGTTAAACCAAGCGATCATTTCATTGAGTTATTAGTTACAGATAAGGTTTTTAAATGTTTTCGAAATGCGGTATATGATGGCTACTTAGGTTTACCGGAATGGAAAAATAGTCTTGATACAAAACAATTAATTACTTCAATTTCTTGGTATCATTAAGTAGTTTGAAAGATATAACGCAAATGGAAATCGTGTAAGAAAAGTAGGAAACGCCCATTTTTGCTAATCGAAGCAACAATCGTTGCTTACGAACGATAAGGAATATGCAGGTTAAAACTCAAAATTGATAATGATTATGTACAAGGTAATTGGGATTAAACGATCTAAAAATAATATCTGTATTCTTTGTGAAAAGAATAATAGTGTTAAAAGGAATTCGCACTTAATCCCAAAGTTTTTTGCAAAATCTATCTTTAGTAGCAATGCAGATTCTCGTGCAAGTGGACTTAAGCATGGGAAGCTATATGCAAACATAGTTCAGGATTCACCAAAGGAAGATTACATTTTTTGCAATGAGTGTGAATTGTTCTTTTCTTTCATCGAAAGGCAATCTAGCTTCTATTTTAATAACTTTCATGAACGGGAAATAATTTTAGAGGAGAAGAATGAAATACATCGCTTAGGATCTATATGTAAACCAATTGAGAATGTACCTAATAATCTGCTTAATGTTTTTTTCTACTCAATAGTTTTTCGAGTTGGTTCTTCAAGACTAGAATTATTTAAGAACCTAAACATAAGTGAAGAGTTATTGAGAAAAACAAAAGATGCTTTGTTGTTGTTTTATGCGACTTCTGAAAGTGCTCTGTTAAGTAAAGTTGATTCAGTAAAATTGCCGGCGGAATTAGATTTTGCTATCTTTACTTGTCTTGAATTACCAGATGAATCTTATGGACTTATTACTGGTGTTTCTTTGTCAAATGTTCATTTGATTCATGCCAATAGGTTTGTTATTCATGTAAACAAAATAGGATATAAAAGTAATAATAATCTATTTTGTAAATCTAGTAAGATTTGCTTTAATATTTGTACTAGTTTTTTTTGGGAAAAGTACTTTGTTAAAACTGTGTTGGGTTTAAATCAGTTCATTGGAAAATAGCATTGTTGATGTTTGATAACGTAGCTTAACAAAAGTAACTAACGTCTATAAGCACTTGAGTGGACAATCGAAGATCATAAAAATTTGATTGATGATCAATCAATCCTATCCAGTATGGGCGCAATGGTAGCAATTAGCCATTGTCCGCATGAGTTGTATCGTAAGAGCCTAAGTACCTGGAGAAACATCAGCTTTCAGTCACAGACTAGAAAAGGAACCGCAACCGAAATTCTATACATGAACTATCCAGAGCCGAAAGACATACGCGACTATAGATACTTAGGAGTAGATAATCGAGAGCGGGAGCGAATCAAAAAGAAGTTTCGTTTTATAACTGATAAAGTAGAAAATATACCGCCCTTACTGCGGTCTAAGTTTTTTAAGCATATAGCTGACCGATATGATATCTAAATGAAAAGATTCATTAATTATATTTGTATTTGTGATTTTAACATTTTATTTTGGTGTGGTTGAAAGAATACTCGCAATCTGGCTTTGATGTGTTGTCTAAGAAATCTGAAGAAGTAAACCCAAATTTAATGTTTAAGGAGATAGAAATTATAAATGAGGAATTCAAAGATTATGATAACGAAACAATATCTGATCTTTCAAAGGTGAATTTGTTTGTAGGACAGAATAATTCTGGTAAATCGAGGTTGATAAGGAAGTTGTTTAAGCAGGAAAAGCTAAGGTTTATTCCTAACGATTTGGATATAAAAAAAATAAATAGTTTAATAAAATCAACTATCGGAAGCATCGAGGAATCAATAATGACAAGTAGTAACCTTCGAAAATATGGTGATAATCTATTGTCTTCTATGGGGTATTTTAGTCCTTTTGACTATGTTGAACCTGATTCTAGAATGGAAATTGATATTTATAAGCTTTTCCCTTCAATAGAATATAGTAGAAATGTCGTTGGATGGAGCAGTCTAGATGCAGAGGTGGTAAAAGGATTCAATTTGATGACCTTACGTCCTCAGAAAGAAAATTTAAAAGAGGAAATAAGGGCTCTTTTACCAAATAATTATTCTTACAACTATGATGTATTATACTTTCCTACTTTAAGAGGATTGAGGCCATTGATAAATTCTGATTTTGAGGATCATTATAAGTCAAGAACTATTAAGGACTATTTTGATTCGGATAATACTAAGTTTGATGAAAAAATTTACACAGGATTAACTTTTTATAGTGAGTTAAAAAAATTGTTGTTAGGATTTCATGATCAACGAGAAATGGTAGCAAAGTTTGAAGATTTTTTAAGTAATACCTTTTTCAAAGGCGAAAAAATTGATCTGATACCCAATATAAAAGAAAATAACGATGTAGTTTTTGTAAAAATCGGTGATCAACCAGATTACCCTATATATGAATTAGGCGATGGGATTCAGATGTTGATAATATTGATGTACCCTCTTTTTTTTAACCCAGAAGAAAAGTTAAAAGTGTTTATTGAGGAACCTGAAATTTATCTTCACCCAGGAATGCAGAGAATTTTGTTGGACTCGTTGACGAATCCAGATTTGTTTCCTAATCACCAATTTTTTATTTCTACTCATTCTAATCATTTTTTAGATATGACTGCCGATTTTGATAATATTTCAATATATACCTTAAAGAAGAACCTAGATACTGAGCAGTTTGTAATTGAGAATGTTGAAAATTCTGATTCTGATGTACTCAATTTGTTAGGGGTTAAAAACTCATCCATTTTTCTATCCAATTGCACAATTTGGGTGGAGGGTATTACTGATAGAATTTATGTTAGGAAATTTTTAGAAGTATTTTTAAAACAAGATACAGTGAATAGGCTAAAAGAGGATATACACTATTCCTTTGTAGAGTATGGAGGGGGAAATATAACTCACTGGTCCTTTCTAGACGACACAGATGCTGAATACCCTAATATTAACGTAAATAGATTATGCAGTAAGTTATTTCTTATTTCTGATAGAGATGGTGCAGGACTAAAACAAGATGGGAAGAAAGACAGTCGGAAGACCAAAAAATATGAACGGTATTTGGAATTGACAAAGAAACTCGGTGATAGATATTACTGCCTTAGGTGCAGAGAAATAGAAAATCTTCTTTCCCCTAGAATATTGAAAGAGACAATACTTAAATTTGAAAAATCCAAGCGAAAAACAACAAGTCAGAATGAACTAAATTTTGACAAATTGAAACAAAAAAACTATAAGCATAAGCCTTTAGGTGAATTCATTAATAATAACGTATTGAACCTGAAAAGAAGTTATTCTGCAAAGTCTGGAACATTAAATGAGAAAGTTTTATTTGCCAAAAGGGCGGTTAGTTCAATTAATGGAATTGATGACCTTTCTGATGAAGCCATCTTATTATGTACGAAACTTATCAGTTTTATCAAAGAACAGAATCAAATTTGAAAATGCTTGAAACAAAAGTAACCAACGTTCATCATCGCTTCAAAACGAAAA
>CALLVY010000784.1 GCA_938015925.1 uncultured Saprospiraceae bacterium | reverse complement strand
AGAATTTGTTTTGTTTTGATGTTTTCGATTGTTACGCTCTTTTTCATGGTAGTTATAGTTTGAAGTAATTAAATAGTTATCGTAATTGATTGAAACAAATTTAATTCAGTTTGAGGGGATTAGCTCTTGCAGTTTACATCAAAATTTAACATAGCTATTTTAAATTAATTGGAAAATTTGTAATATAGAGGTTTAGAAATGAGTAGGTAAAAAATTAGAATTGCCTAAAAAATTAATAATTGATGCAACCATTAAAGGAAATATTTTCTCTGATTAAACCTCGATTCGAGCGAGAAAAGGAGCAAATATATTTTAATGGGATTCTAACTAACAGGTGGAAAAGCAATGAAGAAGCAAGCAAATCTATCTGGCCAGAGACTACTGAAATCAACCGAAAAATCTACCTCTCTCGGCTAAAGCGCAATGTACTTAATCAAACCGTCAAGAGTACGCTCCTGGCTAAAGGAAATACGCCATATCGAGCGGCTTTTTTGGATTGTTGGCGAAAACTCGCTGCTGTTCATATCTTAGGAGGACTTGGTTTGCGTAAAGGATCCATATGGATGGCCAAACATACCCTCAAAAAGGCGATTCAGTATGAATTTACAGAGATTGTTGTCAGTTTAGTTAGAGCATTAGAGTTAAAAGAAAGTGTTTCTGGTTCCCCAAAAGAGTACGATAAGTATTCTAAACTAGTCGATCATTTTGAAGAACTATATGCGGCTGAAAATAAAGCCGTTCGTTACTTTACACAATTGTCTAGTTTCTTTTCGAATTCCAAAGCGGATGATTCCGAAATGATTGAGCTGGTCGATGGTTTTATAAATGACTTGGAAAAAGATTTAAAAACCTATCCTTCTTATCGGTATACCTACTATACCTTGCACCTTATGGCCACTCATGCCCAATTGATTAATGACCATAATGCATTGGGTAATATCTGCAAAGATGCTATAAACTTTTTTAGTAACAAGGATTACCCCATACCTCGTACCGTAAAATTCACTTTTACTTTCAAACCGATCACTGCTGCGCTCCAGTTAAAAGACTATACCGCAGCACAAAAGTACATCGATTCTGCATTGACTATGGTAGACGATGGAAGCTATAATCAGATAATCTGCCTGATCTACCAAGCCATTCTAGGATTTCACTCTGACCAACCCAAATTGGTGCAAAGCGCAATCCGAGCCAACACCAATCGCAAAAAATTCCCTGCGGTCGAAGAACAATGGAAAATAATAGAAGCTTATGCCCATCTCAAAGATATTGATATTGGCCATAAATTTAAGTTGTCTAGATTCTTAAACGAAGTGCCCATCTATTCTAAAGACAAGCGAGGTAATAATATTTCCATCATCGTTTTGCAAATGCTCTTTCATTTGAAATTAAATGAGCGTGGAAAAATTATTGATAAAATGGAAACCCTGGCGACCTATTCTTATCGCTACCTAAGAAAAGATGATACCTTTCGCGGCAATTGTTTTATCCGCATGTTGAGTTGTATCCCCAAGGCTCATTTCAATGCCATTGCATTGGAAAGACATGCCAAAAAGTATACCGACCAATTGGGAACCTATCAAGGAGGGGAAATTGAAATCATCCCTTACGAGAAATTGTGGCAATTGGTCTTGGAATATTTAGGGACCGGACGACGATAAGAGGAAGCGTATTGTTGTAAATACTGATCCTTCCTCGCTGCTGGCCTTTCCTAAATTAAAGCTCCGCTAGGCAATACTATCGATTTCCTTTCTTGTAAAACCTTCCGCTTTCAAGGACTTTCCTTCCTTTTAAGTTTTCCTTTTGATTTTCCTTTCATCTTTAGTTTTCCATTAACACACCTTAAGGCTTCCTTTACATTTTTAGTTTAAAAGTTTGTGCACTTTTATTGAAAGAAGTTATTAGGGTAAACGACTTAGATTCCTTCTTTAGAATAATAAAAAAAATCAAGATGAAACCTTATTCCTGAATCCTCAAAATTTGCTCCTTATGAAAACCACCAAGTTCCAGCGCCATTTTTTCTTCGCCTTATTTGGCCTTTTAATGCTTAGCTCTTGCGCGAATATCCAGAAGCTAACCAACAATGAAAAATTTCTTCAAAAAGAAATAGATGCAGGTCGCTATGATTCGGCCATTGATTATTGTGTAAAAAAATTGCGTGGTAAGAATAAGAAAAAGCAAAAATTTGTCACTGCTTTGGAAGATGCTTTTAATAGAGCCAATGAGCGGGATATGAAAAGAATCAACAGTCTCGATAAAAGAGGAGATGTGAGAAGTTTAGAAAGTGTATTGAGTATTGCCAATACTATTGATGATCGCCAAAGATTATTGGAGCCTTTACTTCCAGTAATTGATAGAGAAGGATACCAAGCAGAATTTCGCTTTGTAAAAGTAGAGGAGATTAGCGAAAAATCTAAAGGTAAAGTTGCGGTGTTGTTGTACGAACAAGGATTAGATTATATGGCTTCTGCGGAGCGTGGCAATAAGAACGATGCACGAAATGCTTATAATACTTTTCGGAAAATTGATCGCTACTTCACCAACTACCGAGGTGTTGACCAACTCAAAAATAAAGCTCACAATATCGGAATTACCCATATTCGTTTTAGAGTAGACAATAATTCTCCGGTAGTCGTACCGCAAAGATTCATGGAAGAGTTTCAAAGTTTTGGAACGAGAGACCTCAATTCTTTTTGGAATAAATTTTACATCGGAGAAAATGTGGCCAATAAAATGGACTTTGAAGTGGTGATGAAAGTAAGAGATGTAGAAGTCTTGCCAGAAAGTGTCAAGGAAGTACAATACATTGATCGTAAAGAAGTAGAAGATGGCTGGGAGTACGTACTCGACGAGAGTGGCAATGTATTGAAAGATACTTTGGGTAATGATATCAAAATTCCACGCTACCGTTTTGTAGAAGCTTTTGTTTTAGAAACGTTTCAGCATAAGGAAGTAAGAGTAGAAGCGATATTGGAATTTAGAAACCTGAGAAATAATATGCTGATCGACACAGAAAGATTAGGAAGCGTAGCGGTTTTTGAAAACTATGCCTCTACCTACCGTGGCGACTCCCGAGCACTTAGCTCTCGAACTCGATGTAACCTGGGCAATCGACCAATTCCTTTTCCCAACACCGAAGCCATGTTGATCGAAGCTGCTGGTAAAATGAAACCAACGATTAAGAGTACCATTGGCAGACAAAAATTGATATAGGAATTTCAGCTAAAGGATAATGAACTCCTGCAACATACCCATGAAAATACATAGGAGGAGGCCTTCCTAATACCATTGGTTGTACGCCACTTCACTTATAAAGGTTAGTTAATAGGATCCTAAACCGTCAATTCCAGCAATTGACGGTTTTTTTTTGTCCATTTTTGCGATAAGCAAAAGACTAATCTTATTTTCGCGGTGAAGATGTTTTATTTCTCGATCAGCTTATTCTAAACCATGTCATCAATAATAATCAAGGATGCCCAAATCATCAACCGGGGCCAAATAATAGCAGGAGATGTACTTATCAAAAAGGGACGTATCGAAAGAATCGATCCCATCATCGACGAAAATGCGGATCAAGTAATCGCAGCAGAAGGCAAACATGTGATGCCAGGTGTGATTGATGATCAAGTGCACTTTCGCGATCCTGGCTTGACCCACAAGGCGGATCTGTATACCGAACCTCGTGCAGCAGTAGCCGGAGGCGTGACCTCTTTTATGGAAATGCCCAATACCAAACCCGCAGCATTGACCCAGGAATTACTAGAGGAAAAATACCAGACTGCTGCTCAAAAGTCTTTAGCCAATTATTCTTTTTTTATGGGGGCGTCTAATGACAACCTAGCGGAAGTCCTCAAAACCAATCCCCAAAACGTATGTGGGATTAAGGCTTTTATGGGATCTAGTACCGGTAATATGTTGGTAGATGATCCCTTGACGCTGGAAGGTCTTTTTTCAAAAGTAGATATGTTGATCGCTACACATTGCGAAGATGAAACCACCATTCGCGCCAATACGGCGGTATATAAGGAACGCTATGGAGAAGAGGTGCCGATTCATTGCCATCCAGAGATTCGAAATGTAGAGGGCTGTTATAAGTCGTCGAGCCTGGCCGTGGCTTTGGCCAAAAAACACAATACGCGTTTGCACATTTTACATATTTCTACAGCGGAAGAATTGGATTTGTTTCGCAATGATATTCCTTTAGCAGAAAAGCGGATTACCTCAGAAGTTTGTGTACACCATCTGTATTTCAATAGTGCAGACTATGAACGTTTGGGAACTCAAATCAAATGCAACCCAGCCGTGAAAGCCGCAGCTCACCAAAATGCTTTATTCCCCGCACTCCTCGACAATCGTCTCGATATTATCGCTACCGATCATGCGCCGCATACCTGGGACGAAAAACAAGGAACTTATTTCAATGCGCCTTCAGGAGTTCCTTTGATTCAGCATACGCTCAATGTGATGTTGGAGTTTTACCACCAGGGAAAAATAAGCTTAGAACGCATCGTAGAAAAAATGTGCCATGCACCAGCGATTTGTTTTCAGATAGAAGACCGAGGTTATCTCGATGAAGGAGCTTGGGCGGATATCGCTCTGTTTGATTTAGAAAAAGAATGGACGGTGCAAAAAGAGGGGCTCCATTATAAATGTGGCTGGTCGCCTTTTGAGAATCATACTTTCCGTGGAGCGATTGAGTCGACCATCGTGAGTGGTCACTTGGCTTATCAAAATGGAGAATTTTTTGAAGGGAAAAAAGGAGAGCGATTGACTTTTGTGCGCTAGCGGAAGAACATGGGAAATATCGAATAAGCAATATTGATTGCCTGGATTTTTCGCCTTCCATCAATATTGCTTATTCGATATTTCCTTTTTTATTTTTGGAAACAGCCCTAAG
This sequence comes from uncultured Saprospiraceae bacterium, assembly GCA_938015925.1. Classification (GTDB taxonomy): domain Bacteria; phylum Bacteroidota; class Bacteroidia; order Chitinophagales; family Saprospiraceae; genus CALLVY01. The sequence goes on along the minus strand of CALLVY010000784.1, from coordinate 868 downwards.
ACCGGGTAAAAAATACACCGGATACTAATTCAGTCCTCTTATTGTTTGATCACTTCTCCAATCTTCACTCCATTGTGCTCTTTGGGTTCTAAACCCCCGACGATGTTTTTAAAACTAGCTAAATTATTGGCAGTGATGGCCAATTGGTTGGTAGAAACTATTTCAGTATTACTACCTCTGATGGTAGAGTATTCTGCCATAGGACCGACTCCGACCATTCTGTATACTTTTCGGATATAGGAGCAAGGTAGATCATAGCGACCGACCAATTTACTTTCACTATTGATCAATACAAAACTGATATCACCTGCTGCTTGAGCACATTTTCCTGAAGTTATTGCCATCATTTTGGCGACATGTGCTTCTAACTTCGTAAGACCGCCAGCTTCTAGTTTTTCCTTGTCGATGTTTTTGCTATTGACGAGATAGGTGGCGATATTTTGGGTAAAGGCTACGCGTACGACGGGAGCGTCTTGCGAAAGCAAAGGACTTTGATCAACTGGCTTTGTGGCCTCTTGGGTGATCGGAGCCGTACTTGCGGAAGAAGAAGGGGCTTCGCTGCTACAGGCAAAGAAAACTAGGAGTCCAAAAAGACTAGCGATTTTTAGAATGTTTTTCATTGAATAGTGATTTTTGACGTTTTGTTGATTTATCTAGTAATGAAGGTAAATACAGTTGGTTTTCAATTTGCTTTTAGCGATTAGTTTCAATGATAGGCTGAGTTCCTTGGTCACTACAAAGAACGACTAATAAATTAGAAACTAATTTTCTTTTATCCTCAGGCCCAAAAGTTACGATATTTTTTGATTCTAAATTGTTGATCGCCATCTCTACCATACCCACGGCACCTTCCACGATTTCAGATTTT
>CALLVY010000783.1 GCA_938015925.1 uncultured Saprospiraceae bacterium | reverse complement strand
TGCTTTCAAAGCCAAGGTAGAATTACATGCTTCCTCTGCAATTGAGATATCTTATAAAAAATCAGAAAAGAAATATTACGCAGAAGCGTCCTTGCATGGCCTCGCTTCTTTTCAACCAAAAACAGAAGGAGGAACTGGATTAAATATTCCTTACCTCACTTTTCAGGATTTAAAATTATTATCAGAAAGTCCTTACGTAGAATTAGGCTCTTGGCAATTGGAAGGAGATCTGTCTGCAAAATTTGGAAATTTTGAAATCACACTTTGTGGTTTTGGAATTGTCAAAGATGAACAAACCAATGAAGTTATTTTAGGCTTTTGTGCGAAGGTACATCTGACGGGAGCCTCTGGTGGCGAACTGGCCGCCGATGGATATTTCCGAATCATCGCGGACATCCAATATAATAAAACACTCGATCGACAGATTTGGGCTTACAAAGATTTTAAAGTCGATAAACTCGGCATGGATGTCAGTGGGACGGGATATGCCTTTACCGGAGACATTCACTTTTTTGAAAAAGACCCGATCTACGGCAATGGTTTCCGTGGAGCGATCACCGCAACTTTCGAACCCAAGTTAGAAGTCGGAGCAGTGGCCCAATTTGGATCGGTTGGAGGCTATAAATATTTCTTCGCAGATGCACTAGCTTCTTACAATCCAGGCATGGCACTTGGAACCTCTGGCCTGATGTTGTACGGTTTTGGTGGTGGTGCTTCTTACCACATGGCAAGGACAGGTTTTGAAAAAATAGTCATGCCACAAGAAGGAAATAATCCTGCTCCGCCAGAAGGTATTGGCGTCTCTTTGTCAGGTATGAAATATATCCCGAACAAGAATGTTGGAGTTGGGGTGAAGGCAACCGTTGCAATAGGAACCGTCAATCGAACCTTGTTTAATGGAATCGCAACCTTAGAATTTATTTTCAATACAGAAGGCGGTTTACACCAGATTGGATTTGATGGAACAGGTAAGTTTTTGACACAACCAGCGAGTGAACCACAGCTTTCATGTGATCTAAATATGACTTATGATTTTCCAGGAAAAGCCTTTCATGCATCCTTAGATATTTTTGTCAATATCCACAATCAAATTACTGGAGCATACGATAATAATTTCGCTGGTAATGGAACCTTACACATCGATCCTGAAGATTGGTATATCTATATCGGGACACCAGATGAGCCAATGTCTTTTGCTTTAAACACAGATTTGATTCCAAAACTTGATCCCGTAAAAATATCTTTTGGAGGATACTTTGATACTGGATCAAAGATTCCTGACTTCCCTGGATTGCCATCTGAAGTGACGTCAATTCTAGGAGAGTATTCGATTAAAAAACGAGATGATCCACGATTTGCTGGAGGACGAGGAATGATCTTTGGAGCCAACTTTCGAGCAAAATTATTGGATCTGAATTATGGCGTCTTCTATGCTGGTTTTGAAGCAGGAGCAGGATTTGATATGATGCTGTTTGACTACGGAACCAATGCAAGATGTGCTGGCAATGAGACCGATCCAATGCCAATCGGAATTGGCGGCTGGTACGGAACAGGACAAATGTACGCTTATGTTCAAGGAGCGATTGGAATGCAGGTAGATCTGTTTGGGGTCAAAGGAAAATTCAAAATATTGGACATTGGTGCAGCAGCAGCTTTACAGGCTCGTCTTCCAAATCCAATGTATATGAGAGGGAAAATTGGAGGCTATTATAGTATTCTAAATGGATTAGTTTCTGGTTCTTGTTCGTTCCAGTTTGAGTCAGGAGAAATTTGCGATGTGGTTGGACAAGATGTCCTTGGTATTGAACTGATTTCAGATATGTCTCCTAATCTAAATTCGAATCAAGATGTTGATGTATTCATTCGACCGGAGGTTGCTTTTAATATGAAAGCCGGAGAAATATTTTCCTTAGAATTGATGAATGAAGATGGTACAGGAACTGGTGAATTACAGTTTTATCGAATGATCCTTAAAGATTTTTCTTTAATCAATACTGACACAGGTAATCCTGTTGAAGGAGAAGTTGTTTGGTCAGAAAATCAAGATGTCCTTGGTTTTAAAACACTTGACGTACTTGATCCACTGACTAATTTTAAAATGTCAGTAACCGTAAGAGTAGAGACAAAATTTGCGGCTGATGCTGGATGGAGTTTACTCGAAGACACCTTCGGTGATCCTTATGAGCAATCCAAAGAAGTAGAATTCAAAACAGGAGTAGCACCAAACTTTATCCCGCTGACCAATATTGCTTACAGCTATCCATTACATAGTCAGCTTAATTTCCATAAAGAACAAAGTCCAAATGGATATATAAAATTAATTCAAGGACAACCTTATCTTTTTGATGGAAGCAATGGTACCGATTGGGTACAAAAAGTAAGGCTCATTCAAAATGGAACCATCACAACTCAGTATGATTTCTCTTATAACGTAAGCGAAAAGCAAATCAATTTTGCTATCCCTGCTGGCGATCTGGAAAACAATCAAATTACCCAATTAGTATTGGTAGCGATTCCAACTTCTTCGGAAGCAGCAATAGATGCGAATGTGGTCATGGTCGAAACGACAATGGTTTACAATAATGGAGAAGAGGTAGCAGGAGAGGAGGAAGATTTTTCTAGTATTCTGATCAAGCAAAGAGCTTTGGAAAATCAAGCTCAGAATCTAAATGAGGAGATGATGCTCGCTTTGAATTTTAGAACAAGCCAGTTCAATACGTTTGATCAAAAAATGGCGGCAATGAATAAAAACAGAGACTGGCAATACCTGGCCTTATTCTCTGGAGCGACCGATGCTAATGGAACTTCTGTCGGAACTTTCTTCGACAAATTTGGCCTGGAATGGGGAGGAACCGAAATGTTTGACAAGTTTGAAATGCATGGATACTATAATCCTGAAAACGAATTTATCGCACCACTTGTCGACCTCGAAGCGAATATGGGAGAGACTGGAAAAATAGGAAATCAAGAATGGTTCGATAATGAAATCTACCCTCAGATGATTCAAAAATTACCGCAATCTAGCTTTCCAATAACCTGGCGAGATCCTTCAGAACTAGGAGCCGTACCAGCAAGAGCTTTACGACTGGTCCAGATGAATGAAGCCAACGAAAGAGTACTCAGCAGTCAGGAAGTTCAAAGCAATTCAGTTGCACCTGGCCCAACAAAAACGGTATTAATTAATGAAGTACCCTTCCAATTATTAGAAGATTATTTTGAATATCGATCCCTAATAACGATACAATATTTGAACGCACCAATGCCAAACGGATTGAGCGATTTCCTCGTCTGGGATTTTAGAAGACCATTCGAAGGAGACTACAAAATAAACGTAAAATACAGACAACCAGCAAAGTCACCAATGGGTACTTTCGAAGGAACGCTTAAGTTTTAGAATACTCTTTCAAGTTTAATGCGAGTATACGAGCTTAACTTGGAAGTAAAATATAAAAGCAAGTTTCCAAACTTGCTATCCTAGATATATCGCGAGATACATTAATATAAAAATAAATCATGAATCAACGACTTACAAAAAGAATAACCCTATTTATCAATAGCCTAACCCTATTGATACTAGTAAGCATATTGCCAAACCAAACCAATGCACAACCAACCATCGAAGAAAAAAATGCAATAAGCATCACCGCAAGAGCATTCGATCAATCGATCAAATTACGTTGGGCACCAACCTCAATGGCCGCATGGAAAATAGCCAACGAAGAAGGTTATATACTAGAACGATACACCGTCAGAAGAGGAAAAGAAATCTTGGCTTTAGCAGAAAGAAGCAAAGCAAAAGTGCTCACCTCAACACCATTAAAACCTTGGGAGACCCAAGAACAATGGAAACCATTAATGGAAAAAGATGACTATGCAGCCATCGCAGCACAAGCCCTTTATGGAAAATCGTTTAACCTGACTCAAGGCGGTCAAAGTTTACAAGAACTAAAAGACGAAAGTCAAAACAGACACTCCTTTGGTTTGTTCGCAGCCGATCAATCCGTTGAAGTGGCAAAAGCTTTAGGTTTATTTTTTGATGATAAAACAGTGGTCAAAGGAGAGTATTATCTATATAAAATATTTCCTGCAAAAGCAATGTCTAATATTCAAGTAGACACCGGATATGTTTATTTGGGAACCGATGAAGTTTATGATTTGCCAAAGCCAACAGAAGTAACCACCAGCTTTTCTGACAAAGTAGTTTTTATCAGTTGGGAGAAAAATATCAGTAGCAAATTCTACTCTAGTTTTATCGTAGAGCGATCAGAAGATGGAAAAGAATTTGAAGAAATTAATGCTTTACCTTTCGTAGGAATGGATACCAAAGCCAGCCAGAAAAATAAAATGGTGATGATGGATTCACTAAATGCAAATGATCGAGACTATACCTATCGGGTAAAAGGAAAAACGATCTTTGGAGAAGTCGGTCCAGCATCTTTGCCTTCCACTGGACAAGGCGTAAATGCAAAAGTAGATGCACCAAATATTGAAAGTATCCTCAATCAAAATAACCTCGGATTAGGAATCAGTTGGAAATTTGAAAAAGCAAACGAAACAGAAATCGTTGGATTTCAATTGGCTCGAAGCAATAATGACCAAGGCCCTTTTGAAGTAATCTCTGGAACCAATAATATTGACAAAACACTTCGATACATTATTGACGAAGCACCGCTTCCTGTAAATTATTATAGAATCATTGCGATTGATAAATACGGTCGAAACGTCAGTTCTTTTGCGGCATTAGCACAGCTTGATGATACGACTCCACCAGCACCGCCCGTGAATCTCAGAGGAACCATCATGGAAGATGGAGAAATGATAGTGACTTGGTCTTCCAACACCGAAGCAGATTTGATGGGCTATCGGGTATACATGGCCAACCGAAAAGATCGAGAAGAATATGTGCAGATTACTTCAAAACCTATTCAACAAAATTTCTTTTCCCATATCGTTCCAATGAATACCCTTTCAGAAGAAGTATTTTTCAAAGTTCGAGCAATTGACTACCGACAAAATAAATCTGACTTTTCGGAAATAGGAACAGTAACTCGACCCGATTCTATTCCACCAGCAGCTCCGGTTTTTTCTTCCGCTCGGGCATCAAAAAAAGCGGTAAACCTCATTTGGGAAAACAGTGCTTCATCGGATGTGGTACAAATGGTTTTAGAAAGGAAATCTAAAAAAGAAGAAGACTGGACAAGCATCAAAGAAATGATTTATCCAGATGATATGACTTTCAAATCTTATCAAGATACCAGTGCAGAAAGAGGGACTTTGTATGAGTACCGTCTAAAAGCAATTGATGATGCCGATTTGATTACCTATTCGAGAACCATTAGCGCATCGAAAATTGACAATGGCATTCGCCGACCAGTCGAAAAAATAAATGCAGCAATTAATCGCCGCCAAAAAATGGTTGCCCTCCAATGGGAATACCAACCTGACGGAAATGACCTGACGCATTTTGTCATTTACCGAGCAGCAAAAGATGAACGCCCCAGAAAATACGATTCCATTAAAAAAACAAAAGCACTAAACGCTGCTCAATCATGGGTCTACGAGGACAAGTCCTTACAAATGGATACCTCATACAAATACCAGATCAGAGCCGTTTATAAAAACGGCGCACAATCACCTTTGAGTGAATTGGTGTCGGTCGTATACTAAGGTTTAATTCTGAAGCCAGAAGTTAGGTGATTGGCCTTTTACTTTTTAATAAAAATTAATTCGAAATCCGTTGAAAATTATAAACTGTTTGAGCTGAAATAGAGCTAAAGAAAACATTGAAATATAATAATCAGTGTCCCTCTGCGTCAAAAAATGACCTTTCAAAGAGAAGTATGATTCTACAAAAAAAATAGCAATGATAAAAACCACAACCCTAAAATACCTTTTAATCCTTCTACTCTTCGCTGGATTTCAAACCCAATCCTCAGCCCAATGCACCAGTCAAGGAGGTATTAATTTTCAAATAAAATGGGAAGCTGCAAAAGCAAAAGCAGGGATGGAAGATTATGAAAATTATGATCGAACACCAGGGTATGAGAAACCAGATCTTTGGTATTTTCTAAAAAAAGCAAATATTAGATATAGAGCCTCTAATAAGATAACAGGCAGTACAACCAATCGATTTTATGAAAATAAGGTATCCGAAACCTATCAGGATATTAATTTTATTATTGCTCAAGAATGGATTTATGGCAATGAATTTAATGGCAGTAATTCATTTGATTTATCAGATCCCAATTCGCTGATATTTGATTTTCATTCGTTCACTAATGAAGAAGATCGTGCTTTTACGACTCCCTTTAATGGAGATGATGATTTCGGTTTGAACTGTGGTGGTTCTTATGCCGTGAGTACTTTCTTAGCTCCAAGAGCTACGACGAAATCTTATTTGCGTATTAGTTGTCGACCTTATGGATATACTTACGACTTTAGTGCGTCCTATTTTATAGATGCTATCCAAGCAAATCTTAGATTTGAAAAAGCAAGCGGAGGGAATCAAGATAAATTTTGTGCAGGAGAACAGTATAAAGTAGTCGCGGATTATAAAGGCCCTTTTTATAATGGTTCATTCCATTGGGAAAAAGATAATGGGGATGGTGTTTTTCGATATTTCGCTTTTGGAGTAGGGAATGTAATAACGGATTACGCCACCAATTCATCTGTTCGATACCGATGCCGTTTGATTGGAGATAAGGATCATTATGGATCAAGGACTTTTAATGATTGTAATATAGCAACATCTGGCAACTTAATTGTTCGTTCGAATATTACCGATTTTACCGTAAATGTTCAAGATGAATGCCCGCCGATGGGAGGTGTTCAGGACTCAGGGAAAATCCATCTGACGCATATTGAAGGAGCAATGGTTGGAGGAAATTTAAAGGTTCAACTTAGAGATGAATTCTTCGTTAGTGAGACGATACTCATCGATGAATACACCAATGATTATTTAAGCAATAATGAAGTCTCTTTTGAAAGGCCAATAGGAAAATATGATTTACTCGTCACTTATAATGACATAACTGCTACCTGTGGTATTGAAAAAAATTATGAAATAAAAGCATCCAAATTTCCAGAATACACTGCTGTTGCAAACGATCCATTTTGCTTTGGGGAGCAAGGTTGGATAGACTTTTCAAATATCATTCATAAAAGTGATCATCCACCTTTCGATCATATCCTAAGAGCAACGAGCTTAGACGGAGGTGCTGTTTTTGAAACGTCCATCAATGCTAAAGAAGGACGATTAGACTTGCCAGTAGGTACTTATACTGCTGCTGTTGAAAATAGTGACGGATGTATGGTGGCCAATCCAGACACCTTTGTATTGACACCCAAAGAGGAATTATTAGCAGAGGTCGTTTTACTCGATAGTTTTGAACGAGGTGGTGTTTTTTATCATGCTTCTTGTCGATCGGGCCTGGTAGATATTCAATTTGATATTACTGGAGGTGTTCCGCCTTACACCATTATTCATCAGAATTTTAATAAACAATTTTCACTTCAAACAAGTGAATCATCTAAGTTGTTGGAACAGTATTTACCTCATGGGGCACATACTTTTTATATCAGAGATGCGTACAACTGTTTGACCGCTCCTATCATAATTAATGTCAATAATCCTGCTCAATTGCATATGCCTTCTGTTACTGGAGTCGATCCAATGGTCACTTGTGGTGAGGTAAATTTTGATGGAGAGTTTGTACAAAATGACAATCCCAGTGGAGGAATTTTACCTTACACTTTTTCTATAGACGGTGTCGAAGTTCCTGATTTCAATGTGGATAGTTTACCAAATACGACCAGTTTTTTTAGACTAGTAGATGAGCAAGGTTGTTCGGTGAGCGAAACAATAAGCATTCGTAATTTTAGTACCTTTTCAGTAAACGAAGAAGTTAATCCTGGTTTTGTAAGTTGTGATAATCAACCGGGAGGTATTCAATTATTTATCAATAATGGAACACCAAGCAATGTTGATGGGTATACGATTTTAATAAATGGAGTCAACTGTGATGATATACCCAATTGTAATTCCTCTTTTATTCCTCTTGGGCCTTTTAGTCAAGCGAGTGGAGAACTTAGTTTTACGACTACGACTCCGGGAGATTATTTGTTCGAAGTATCGGACAGTCTGGAATGTTTAATTACAAAAGCTTTTGTTATAAAGCCATCAAATATGCCGTCGGTGACTTTTAATAGTTTCGATCCTCCGGCTTGCCCTGGCGGCACCTTCACGACGACCTTTTATCTTAAAGACCTCAATTTTGAATTTGGGACAGATCCGAGTTCAATAAGGTACTCCCTGGATGGAGGAGGATTAACCTATGTTCCTTTCAATCTAGAAGCTGGACCAGGTTCACCTTATCTTATTCCTTATGAAATTACCATTCCGATCGTAGGTGAAGGAGCGCATACTTTAGACATTCAGGATGGTCAAACATGTGGGAGTTCTTATTCCTTTTCTTTAGAAGGATCTGAGGCTTTTGACTTGGTGTTGGGTACGGTGAATGATCTCAGATGTCATTCTGATACGACAGGAAGTATAGCCGTTGATTTTTCGGGCGATGCACCATTTGCACTAGAATTGTTTTTGAGTGGCAATCGGGTAGATTCGATTTCTACGATTAGTGATAAACATATTTTTACAAATTTAGCTCCGGGGGAATACAGTATCAATGCAACAGATCGCTTAGGTTGTTCAGATACGGAAAGCGGAATTATGATTGCTATTCCAAACCCATTGGCTGGAAGTTTGGCGAGTGCGAGTATGATCAATTGTACAGGTGTCAATGGCGAAATAACCGTCAGTAGTGTGACCGGAGGAACGGCCCCTTATACCTATTCGCTCAACGGAGGGATCTTTCAAACAAGTCCTACGTTTACCGGTGCGACCTTAGAAAATACGGTAACCATACAAGATGCGATGGGTTGTTATTTGACGAAGGAAATTTCAATTCCGCAAGCTGGTCCAACATTGTTTCCGACCTTGACCGAATACCTTCAAGTGACCGATTGTAGAAAAGGAGCTGCAATTATAGAACTACAGGCAGGTTTTACTTTTCCAATACAAATCGTAGAAATCGAAAACCCTAATGATTATAAATCTCCTGAACTTTTAGCCTTTGGAGATAGCTTATCTACCGAGATTTATCGAGATACTTTTTATAATTTAACAGATACGATTCATTACTTTTTAATTCAAGATGGATTAGGTTGTGAAAAACTTGACTCTTTGATCATTACCAGAGGAGCACCTTTGGCAGCAACTGTTTTATCTAAAACCAATGAGTCTTGTTATCAACAAACCTCAGATGGAACCATAACAATTGGAGTAACTGGAGGAGTAGGACCTTATTCGATTATGAGGGATACTTTTCCAATCTTGACCACCTCTAATTCTATAACGGTTACAGGTTTGGCTAATGGTCTTTACGGTTTTGCGATCAAAGATGCGGAAGGCTGTATGACCACCGTCAGGGATTCTATCTTTGGAGGAAGCATACCTGAAATCACCTCCGTAGCTTCTGACTTTTCAGGTTGTAAAGGAGATAGTCTTTCATCGACCGTCACCATGACTGGAGTCAATGGAGTTGGACCTTATACTTATCTTTGGGAAGATGGAAATACCGATAACCCCAGATCAAATCTTTTTACAAAAGAATACCATGTAACGGTGACCGATGCGATTGGATGTACAACAAAAGAAACCGTATTTGCTCCAAGTTTGGATTCTTTGATTTTGTCTTTAGCATCGACCACAGATAATATTTGTCAGGCAGATATGAATGGTGAAATCAATGTCAGTTCCGTTGGCGGTTTTGCTCCGCTTAGCTTTTCAATTGATGGAGGAAACACCTTTCAAAATGATAGTTTATTCTCAGGATTAAATACTGGAGACTATGTCGTTTTGGTCAAAGATGATCATGATTGTGTCGATACGATTGCCAGTCAGATCATTGCCACGAATCCATTGTCCGCTTCAGTACAGACAACCGATATAGATTGTAATGCCGCTGCAAACGGAACTTTAGAAATTACCTTGATCGGAGGTGTCGGACCATTTAGTTATTCATTGGATGACATCGATTATCAAGCATCGAATATTTTTGAAAATCTTGCTCCCGGAACTTACCAAGGATGGATTCAAGATGGTTCGGGTTGTAAAGCCGTTTATGATAATTTCGTCATTTCAGAGCCAACCGCTTTGGCCTTATCCACGACTTTACTCAATGATGAAACGTGTAGTGGAAGCAATGGATCAGCTCAAGGATTACCTGCTGGTGGAACGGCTCCTTATTCTTTCGAGTGGGATGGAAATCCTGCTTTAAATCAAAATACTTTAAGTAATGCTTCGGCAGGTTTGCATACCTTGATTATCACCGATGTCAATGGGTGTACACAGACCAGTTCTGTTATGATAAA
>CALLVY010000782.1 GCA_938015925.1 uncultured Saprospiraceae bacterium | reverse complement strand
ATGGTCGGCTTAGTGATTTTTAGATGCTCCGGATTTAGGATTACTTTTTCTCGAAAGAAGATTCGAAAAGAATAAACCGCCAGGTTTTTTACCAGCGCATAAACAGGGATTTTTAAAATATTTATTTTTCTACCTGGCATTTTCCTTGGGTTAGGTTTGCGGTATTCGGTATGTGGTATTCGAATACCGCATAGTACATACTCTAAACCGTTTAATCAACTTCTAAAATCTAATAAGAACTGTTTGGTCATTTCATCAAACTCCGGCCCCTGTTCAAAATGAAAAGCTACTTCAACGGGGATTGCAAAAATAGGCAATTTGTTTTCTTGTAAAAACTGATGATGCAATTCCAAGCGCATGGCATCTTTCTCGGTCGTAATAATAACTTTCTTCTTAGAATCTATTTCTTCAAACGTTTTTTGCAAATGGCCGATATCGTGTTTGCTAAAAAAGTGATGGTCTTCATATTCTAATACTTCTACACTCCGCACTTTGGTTTCGAGATATTCTACCAAATAGTCTGTACGCGCAATCGCGCAAATTAAAAGAACATCCAAGTCCTCTTCCATCGTCAGTTTATATCCGGCATTCAAGATATAATAAGGCTGTAGATAATCATAGTAGGAAAAGAAAACTTTTTGATGGGCAAAGGGTTGCAATTCTTTGATCATCTCCGTTCTCTGAGTTTCACTAATTACTGGAGGGCATTTGGAGACCACGATGACATCGGCGCGGCGATAGCCAGATTTCCATTCGCGAAGGCGACCGCTAGGGAGTAAAAAATCTCTCGTATAAGGTGCTGAAAATTCCGTCAGCAAAATATTTAGTCCTGGTTCGATAGACCGATGCTGAAAAGCATCGTCGAGCAAAATCACTTGTACTTGAGGATACTTCCCAAGGATTTCTGGAATTGCAAAAGTGCGACTCTCTGAAACCGTCACTACGATTTCTGGGAATTTTCTTCGAAACTGCAAAGGCTCGTCTCCTACCAATTCTGCGGTATGTTGGTGAGTAACTTCCAGGTAACCTCTCGTTTTTCGTTGATAGCCTCTACTCAATGTTGCTACGTGCAAATAATCTTTTAAAAGCCGAACCAAATATTCAATGTGCGGTGTTTTTCCCGCTCCTCCGATCGACAAATTTCCGACCGCAATAGTCGGAAGATCAAAAGCAATCGCTTTGAGTAATCCCTTGCGATAAAATAAATCACGCAGGCTAATCCCTAAACCGTAGAGTAAGGAAAAAGGAAAGAGCAAGGCTTTTACCAGAAATTTCTGTATCATTTTAGAATACTATGTGAGATTCAAGTCAAGATAACAAAACTCAAATTTAGACAATCGCGGCTAAGGTCTAAATAATTTTGTCCTAATTAATGCTGCTAAGTGCTGTTTAAAAAATAAATTTACTTCGTGAAGCTCCTTTGTCGGTTTCTCTTTTGAACCGGCCTGCCGGCAAAGACCGTTTTTTTATTTAACTCAAAACCACCTCATTTTCAACTCCTTAGGCGTTTAAGTTAAATGAAAAACGTCGGATTTATTTTTTCAAGCCAACTAAGTTTAAAAAATTGCTTTCGATATACTAGCTTTAAGGAGAAATTAGAGCGTCTTTAAACAAATGTCTTATGAAAGCAATGATCCTCGCAGCTGGTCGCGGCACCCGACTCCGACCAATGACTAATTATCAACCCAAAGCATTGATAAAAGTTGCAGAAGTCCCTCTTCTGGAAATGGCCATTCGGCAATTGATTCGTTACGGTTGTAAAGATATCATTATTAATGTGCATCATTTCGGTGATCAAATCATACAATTCTTACAAAAAAAGGATCATTTCGGGATAAATATTGTCATTTCCGACGAACAGGATGAATTATTAGATACGGGAGGAGGATTGAAGAAAGCCGCGCATTTTTTTGAGGATGGACAAGCTTTTTTACTTTGCAATACGGATATCCTTTGTGATTTGGATTTGGGGGCTTTTTACCAAAAACATTGTGAAAGTAATGCCTTAGCCACTTTGGCGGTACAAAGACGGGATACCTCTCGCTATTTGCTCTTTGACCATGACTTGGTACTCAACGGCTGGGCCAACGTAAAAACAGGAGAAATAAAATTACCAAAAACCACTTCTGATCGTTTGCAAATGTTGGCTTTTAGTGGTTTACACGTCATTGATCCTCGATTTTTTGATTTTATGCCTGAAGAAAAATCCTTTTCTATTATAGATACTTACTTAAAAGCTTCTGCCTCAGAAATCATTCGCGCTTATCCTTGTGATGAGGAAAAGTGGATGGATGTGGGGAGACCTAGTAGTTTGGAAAATGCGGAGCCTTTTGCTAAAGTTTTACTCGAAAGTATTTGATTGGAGGGCTTGAAAAAAATTTCGAAGCCTTTGAATAGTTTTTACAAGAGTTCTTTACTAATTTCGCATTTTTAAAAGACAGAAACAACACAACTATGAGTAAGCTTCCTGTAGGCACATTTATCAACATGGGTACCATCCTTGTAGGTAGCCTGATTGGTTTGATGATCAAACAAGTTTTTCCCGAAAGTATTAGTACGATTACCGAGCAGGCTGTTGCCTTGGGTATTTTGATCATTGGTATTCAAATGAGTCTCAAATTACCGGATGAGTTATTGGCTATTTTTATTTTCAGCTTGATCATCGGCGGTATTTTTGGAGAATTTCTGGGGGTAAAAGATTTACTCGACTCCTGGGAGCTCTGGATCAAAAATAATTTTTCCCTAAGAAATCATCCTCGTTTTCCTGAAGGCTTTATTACCGCCTTTATTCTTTTTTGTGCCAGCCCTATGACTATTGTAGGCGCAATCGAAGAAGGTATAAATGGAAAGAGGGAATTGCTTTTGATTAAGGCTTTATTAGACGGCGTTACGGCGGTAGCACTTGCTTCAATCTATGGTTTGAGTGTTTTGGTAGCGATTTTTCCAATGCTGTTGATCCAGGGAGGATTTACTCTTTTGAGTGTTAAATCGAAAGGTTTGTTTACTAAAAATGTATTGGCACAGATTAGCGCGGTGGGCGGTGTTTTATTGATCGCTTTATCCTTGAAGATATTATTGAAAGCAGATATTGCGGTGGCCAATTTATTGCCCGCATTGGTGGTCGTGGTTTTGTTGACGGGTGGTTTTACTAAGTTGAAATGGAAGTTTTAGTGTAGCTCTTCCGCACGAATAAAAGCGGTTTAAATAGCGGGAAGGAAACCTAGCAGTGGCCACTCCAATCAAAATTCAAAATTGGTCATTCGATATTGCTCATTCCTTACTAAGCATTTCCTTTCATCCAAATATCTCTTTGCGGAAATGGAATGCTGATTTCGTTTTCTCTAAATATCTTATCAATCGCAAAGCGAAGATCGCTCTTGATGTCTTCGATCACAATAAAATTTCTCGACCAAAAGAGTAAATCAAAATCCAAAGAAGATTCGCCAAAAGCAACCATGCGCACAACCGGAGAAGGGAAGTCCATGATGTAGACATTTTCTCGAGCGACTTTTAATAATAATTTTTTTACCAACTCTGTATCTGTACCATAAGCCACTCCAATACTAATTTTGAACCGCACCTTATCATCCTCCTGACTCCAATTGACTACATTGTCGATCGTCAATTTTGAGTTGGGAACAATGACGATGATGTTGTCGCGGGATTCTACCATAGAGGTTCGCAAACCGATTTTTCTCACGGTACCTACCAAGCCATTGATTTCTACTACATTTCCAACTTCCACTGTTCGTTCCGATAATAAAATGATTCCGGAAATTAAATCATTAAAAGTCTGTTGCAATCCCAATCCAACTCCAACCAAGAGCGCTGCCGCGCCACCCCAGATCACCGTCATCTTAATACCCAAGCTATCCAGCGCCATTACTCCCGCAGCTACATAAATGACATACTTGAGCAATTGATTGATCGCATATTGAGAACCAACATTGATTTTTTTACTGCGATAATAATTATGCAAAACCAATTGAGTCAAGATCCAGGCAAACAATTGTGCCAAGAGAATCACAAAGATCGCCCAGAAAACATTAGAGATGCGAAAGCTATAATCCTGAAAAGAAAAAATAGTAAAATCCAATTGTTTAAAACCTTGCAAAAGCAGATTGATGGCAAATACATAAACCGCATACTGAACCATTCGACTTGCGGAATTTTCATTTTCTTTAGAAGCATATTGCTGGGTATCTTCCACTCCGTCTTCTACTCGGGTTCTTTTAAAGTTATAAACCAATGCCTTAGAAATAACCCATTCCATCAAGCGAGCAAACTGGATAATCAAAATAGCTTCGATAATATTGGCTACTCGTATCGTCCAACTTTCTGTGCTGAATAATTCATAATCTAATCCAACGGTCCAAACAATAGCCAATAGTGCCACCAGACCAATGATGAGTGCAATGGTTCTTTGCATTCTTTTCCGATTGGTCGTGACCGCTTCCTCTTGTTCGAAATATTTTGGAAGCCATATTTTATTGATCAGTCGATTGACAAAAAAGGCCAAGGTTAGAATCACAAAAACAGACACCAAATGTCCTGCTGTGAAAAACTTATTCCCAATTTGAAAAAGGATCTGCTGCAAAAAACCTTGAAGTTCGTTCATTTCTATTTTCCTCTTAATTTAGGAGACAACATTATATTTAACGATAAAACCTAGATTCCGCACAGCTAATGATGAATTTTGTTTCTCCCTGAGAGAACAAGCATAGCTGCTTATTGGAACTTTTTCATTAATATTAAATAAATTTACCATTTTTAATCCTATTCGGGAAAATAAACATTGAGTAGCATTACTAACTCTAAGTTGTTTTAAAACAAATCATCCGTTCTCAAATTCAAATATGAAAATATCCGGCAATATCATCGACATTCGTCAACGCACTATTTATTTCGGCAGCATCACTGTAGAAAATGGAAAAATTAGCGCCATTGAAAAAGAGGAAGGACAAAGTGACGACTATATCTTGCCCGGTTTTGTAGATGCACATGTACACATCGAAAGTTCTATGCTGGTGCCCTCTGAATTTGCCCGACTCGCCGTGGTACATGGTACGGTCTCAACCGTTTCTGACCCTCACGAAATTGCCAATGTATTGGGTATCCCCGGAGTGGAATACATGATTGAAAATGGTCAGCAGGTTCCTTTTAAATTTAATTTTGGCGCACCCTCTTGTGTTCCTGCAACTTCTTTTGAAACGGCTGGTGCAACGATCGACGTTGCTGGTGTCGAACAATTGCTTCGCAAACCAGAAATTCTCTACCTCGCAGAGATGATGAATTACCCTGGTGTACTTTTCAAAGATGAAGAAGTCTGGGGAAAATTAGCCATCGCCCAAAAATTAGGAAAACCCATCGACGGCCACGCCCCTGGCCTCCGTGGCGAACAAGCAAAGCAATACATAGATGCCGGAATCAGCACCGACCATGAGTGTTTTACTTATGACGAAGCTTTGGAGAAACTAAAACATGGAATGAAAATTTTGATCCGCGAAGGAAGTGCGGCCAAAAATTTTGAAGCATTGATTGACTTATTGCCACAATACCCAGAGCGAATGATGTTTTGCTCGGACGACAAACATCCCGATGATTTATTGGTCGGCCACATCAACCAACTTGTAAGTAGAGCCCTTGCAAAGGGTTGTGAACTTTTTGATGTCTTACTCGCTGCTTGTATCAATCCAGTCGAACATTATGGTCTGGACGTAGGTACCTTACGCATTGGCGATCCCGCAGATTTTATTCTAACTGATGATTTACAAAATTTCAACATAAAAGAAACCTATATCAATGGCAAGATGGTTGCTCAAAATGGCGATTCCTTAATCTCTCGGGTTCCTGTCTCCATCATCAATCATTTTGATACCACTTTAAAATCACCTGCGGATTTTTCTCTTTCTGCCGAAGGTCCATTTATGCAAGTCATTAAAGCCATCGATGGAGAAATCGTTACAGAAAGTTTTGTTGCTCCTACTTCCATTGTGGATGGGAAGGCGGTTTCAAATGTAAAGTCCGACCTTTTAAAGATGTGTGTGGTCAATCGTTATCGGAACGAAGCACCCGCCTTTGCTTTTATCAATGGTTTTGGTATTAGTCAGGGAGCTTTGGCTTCTTGTGTCGGACATGATTCACATAACATTATTGCCGTAGGAACGGATGATGAATCGCTCTGTCAGGCCGTTAACTTGGTCATACAAAATAAAGGAGGTATTTCTGCGGTACAAGGGACTAAAGAAATGGTCTTGCCTTTGCCGGTAGCAGGCATCATGAGTGACCGCGATGGATACGAAGTTGGTAGTGCTTATGCCGCAATTGACCAAATGGTAAAAGCTGAATTGGGAAGTCCACTCACTGCACCTTTTATGACGCTTTCGTTTATGGCTTTACTCGTTATTCCTCAATTAAAGCTAAGTGATAAGGGGCTTTTTGATGGTCAGGGATTTAACTTTCTCCCTTTATTCCAAAACACTAAAAGTTAAAGTTTAGCGCTTAGTTTTTCTATTTTACTACCTTTGCACTACACACGCAGTTTTGTCCTATAAACTGATTTAAGTTTTGTTGAAAACATTAAGTGGCAGAATCAAATATTCAATTATTTGATAAAATGCTGACTCTTTCTTTGTTGGATCTGATATCTAGCATGAATTTAGCTTAGTCAAGCTTGTCCTTTCGTCTTCAACGCTGATGAATTAAGAAACTCCTATTATTTTCAGTATTTGATTCTAGTACTATACTTGATTTTCAAGTATACGAGTAGTTCTGTGAACTACTTAAGTAGTTCCCGAAATTAAATATTACATCCGCGAACTACTTAAGTTAGTGAGCAAATTAATGTACTTATTATAATGAGCGATTTTCAACCTTATTCTTCGTTAAAAAGCCTCGCCGATGCTAAGGCATCGCCTACGTTTTTTGCCTCGACTAAGCCTGAAACTCATCCCATTTTAATGGCAAAATAATTCTGCTCACTAACTTAGACTCAGGTTTACCCATTCTGTCAATTTTGACAGCAAAAAAACAAGCATACTAAATCACCATGAACAGGATTTTTCCCCTGCTAGGATTCATTGCTATGGTAATGATATTCAGCACTAAGACACAAGCACAGTATTTTTCTAAACTCGAAAAGTTAAATACAGAAATAAACACAAAGAACTATGATGAAATTCGTCCGGTGGTCAGTCCGGATGGACAACAGTTGTTTTTTACCCGGGAAGCTTATCCCATTTACAATCAAACTTTAATCGAAAAAGGCGAGAATCTCCACGCAACGCTCTCGGATGAAGCTTATCAAAGACGGCTCTCCGAAATTTATTCCTCGCTCGCCCAAAAAAATATAAGCACTCCAGAAAAAAGCTCTTTTAACCAAGACATCTGGGTTGCCAATTCTAAAAATGCAGATTTCGACCAAGTCACTCACCCGCATTATCCATTAAATAATGCTTTTCCCAATAGTATCTGCGCTTTCAATACCCAAGAAAATTCTGCTATTGTAGTCAATCAATTTCCAGAAGAAGGTGGGATTCGTCCTGGCTTTTCTTTGGTAAAAAGACAGAGCAAAGAACATTGGTCAAATCCAGAAGCTATAAGCATTGAAGGTTTTGATGCACAAAGTCCAGATGTTAATCTATCGCTTAGTGAAGATGGAGAAGTCCTTATTTTGTCGATGCAAGGCAAACGGGCCTATGGCAATAGCAATGACCTTTATGTCTGTTTTCGGATTTCTGAAAAAAAATGGAGTCAGCCGAAGCACTTAGGTCCCGCCATCAATTCGGTTTATCATGAAAAAGCACCTTTCTTATCGAAAGATAAAAAAACGCTTTTTTATGCTTCCAATCGCCGAGGCGGAGCGGGGGGTAGTGATTTATATTTTGTCCAACGCCTGGATGAAACCTGGAACCGTTGGACTGCACCCCGGCATTTTTTGAGTCCGGTAAATTCTAAGGCTGATGAGAGTCATCCTTATTTCAATAAAAACAGTGGCTACTTGTATTTCTCTTCTCGGCGAGAAGGATCAAGTGATATTTATCGCATCAAGATCGCTTTGCCTCATTCGGACGAAGTCGCAATTTCAGGGCAGGTCATTGCCAGCAATAGCTATGAAAAAGTAAAGGCGGTAATTTTTTCGGGACCAAGTAAAGATAGTTTTTTCAAAAACGTTTATGAATCTACCGATGGTCATTATCGCATCCGGGTACCCAAAGGAGAAGCCTATGAAATCATGGCTCAAAGGCCTGGCTATGTTGGTGAAATACAAGAAGTAGAATTTAATTCTTCGCATGTCTTTTTTAAAGACCACAAACTCAATCTCGTGATGAATCCTATGGAATCGGGACAAACCATTCCATTGAAGAAAATATTTTTCCATAAGAGTAAGGCAGTCTTTTTGGAAAGTTCTATGCCTGTTTTAGAACAGTTATCGATCATTCTAAAAGAAAACCCCAATCTCTATATTCGGATTGAAGGACACACTGACAATCTGGGAGACAAACTAGCTTTACAACAATTGTCTGAGGATCGGTCTATTGCCATCAAGTCTTTTTTGATCGACCAAAAAGGAATTGATGCAAAGCGCATTGCTACTCTTGGTTTTGGGGATAGTTTTCCATTGAATGACAATCATAGTGAAAGCTTGCGTCAAAGAAATCGCCGAGTAGAAATCAAAATTGATCGCTTGGAAGAAGACTTAGGTTTAGATCACAATTAAAAAATTCATAGGAGCTTCAGCTAAGGAGGTTTAGGAGCGGACTAAACTTCCTTAGCTCGTACTTTGGAATTAATAATCTTAAAGTAAGCCCAAGCCTTAAATTTTTATTCTCCTTTTCTCTATCTTCACATAAGATTGTGAATTTCTGAAACGTTTACCTCATTACGCGATAGCTCCTTCCTCCAGACAAAGCATCTAATTTTGAAAACCTGAAAAAGTACTTTCATGCTGCGTTCTCTTTTTATTATCACCTTTTTTACTCTTTGCATGCTGCCTTTGACTCATGGACAGCGGTCGCTTGTTTTAGAAAAGTTGCCTCCTGGAATTAATACTCCTTATTTCGATGAAATCGCTCCGCTCCTTAGTTTGGATGGTAAAACCCTTTATTTTACCCGGCAAGGATCCCCCGATTTTGATCGGACATTGATCGAGGACAATGAAGATTTGGCTTCCAAGCTTTCTGCACAAGATTATGAAATGCACCTAGGTCGCATTTATTCTCAGTTAGCTGGGCGAGCGGTAACAAAGCCTTTTGGTTCGCCTTTCAATCAGGATATTTGGATTGCAAAATCAGAGGGTAGCGAATTCAATAAGCTCATTCATCCTGGCTATCCACTCAATAATGCTTTGCCCAACAGTATTGGTTCGCTTACACCTGCGGGAAATGAAGTCATTGTACTCAACCAATTCATCGCCGAAGGAGGAATGTCAAAAGGATTTTCCTTGATGCGACAAAATTCGGATGACAGTTGGTCTTTTCCAGAAGCCATCGAAATCAATAATTATCACAATTCGGGCCCCGATGTAAGTATGTGCATCAGTGCCGACGGAACCGTCATGATCTTATCTTTGGAACGCTACGATTCCAGAGGAAAAAGTGATCTATATATTTCTTTTCGCCGAGGCTATGATTGGAGTCAACCCGAAAACATGGGAAGTATCAATACGAATACTCGAGAAATTACTCCTTTCCTTTCGGAAGATAATTCCTTATTGTTTTTTGCCTCCGACCGTCGAGGAGGAAAGAGCGATATTTTTATGGTACAGCGAAAAGATGATACCTGGAAAAATTGGTCCAGACCAATGAGGTATAAAAATCCTATTAATTCAAAAGCCAAAGATAGTCGCCCTTATTTTAATGCCGAAACAGGTTACCTCTATTTCACTTCTGACCGAGATGGCTCTAGTGATATTTTCAGAGTACAAATTGCGGGGCCCAATCCAATGTTTGTAACCATTACTGGAAAAATATTAAATACCGAAACCGGAAAACCTGTCGCCGCTGAAATTCACACCGGTTTTAAAAATTCTGATGTTCGAAATGTTTATGTATCAGAAGACGGGAGTTTCACCATCAAAGTACCTAAGGGAGGAGAGTATAGCATTGAAGCGCATAAACCTGGCTATGAAGGAAAAGAGGCAACGGTTAATTATAAAAAAGCTCATGCTTATTTTAAAGCGAAAAGAATAGACTTGAAATTGGAACCAATGATGATTGGTAAAAAAATCGAAATGGCTCCTATCTTTTTTGCTCAATCTACTTCCGAGATTCTTGAAAACTCTTTTGCAGAACTCGATCGACTGGCTGTTTATCTCAATGAGAATCCCTATATCGATATCCGCATTTCAGGACATACCGATAACCAGGGCAACAAAGAATTGCTCCGTAAATTATCCGAAGACCGCGCCAAAGCCGTAAAAAGATATCTAGTATATAAAAGACGAATCAATCCTTTGCGGATCGAAGCCGTTGGTAAAGGCTCTTCAGAACCCGTCAACGACAATAGCACGGATGAGCTCAGGCGAGCCAATAGGCGAGTCGATGTAGAAATTTCAGACATTACCGACCCTGAACAGGTCGGTCTCCAAGGGGAAGAAAAGAAAAAATAACTTCCCTTCCTACTGTCTGGGTTTTCCTATCCTTAAAATTTGTAATTTTGCAGCTTCGTTAATTTGACGAAAGAGGATGTTTAAAAATTGACTTCCATGCTGCGACTATTCGCCCATTTGCTTTCTTATCTCTGTCATCCGCTTTTTATGTTGACCTATATGCTGTTGATATTGCTAACGGTCAACCCATACCTCTTTGGAGTCAATAACCTTGGAGATAGTTCTTACCTCATCCTAATGGTTTTTTTTTCCACTGTTTTTATTCCTGGTTTTTCTATCGTTATGATGAAATTCTTGGGTCTAATCGAAACGATAGAATTAAAAAATCAACAAGAAAGAATTGGACCTTATATCATCACTGGCGTTTTTTATCTATGGATGTTCCGCAATATCTTGGACAATCCAAATATTCCAATCGCCTTTAAAGTCTTTGTACTTGGTGCAACTATTGCGCTTTTTGTGGCCTTCTTTATCAATCTCTTTTCAAAAATCAGTATGCATACTTTAGGCATGGGAGGATTACTCGCAATGGTGGTCATCACGATGTTTCAATACAGTCATGGCAGTTTTTGGGTCAACCTTTCTTTCTTTAAATTCCAGATGAATATGACGCAACTTTTGATGGCAGTCATTATTTTATCTGGCTTGGTGGGCACCTCCCGTTTGTTGTTGAAAGCACATGAACAACAAGAGGTATATGGTGGTTATATCGTGGGAATTCTATCTCAATTCATTGCAATGATGATTTTAATTTAAAAAATAATACACTATGGAACAAATACAAAGTATCATAGAAAAGGCTTGGGACAACCGAGACCTTTTAAAAGAAAAAGAAACCTTAGAAGCCATTCGAACAGTGGTTGGTTTATTGGATCAGGGAAAATTAAGAGTGGCAGAGCCCAATGACAAAGGATCCTGGACGGTCAATCAATGGGTAAAAAAAGCAGTAGTCCTTTACTTTCCAACTCAACAGATGGAAACCATTGAAGTGGGACCTTTTGAATTCCATGATAAAATACCGCTTAAGAAAAATTATGCTGCGCAAGGAGTGCGGGTTGTACCTCACGCTATTGCTCGTCATGGTGCTTATCTGGAATCTGGAGTGATCATGATGCCGAGTTATGTCAATATTGGTGCTTGGGTAGGAAGTGGTACGATGGTCGATACTTGGGCCACGGTAGGTTCTTGTGCGCAGATTGGCAGACATGTACACCTTAGTGGTGGTGTTGG
This sequence comes from uncultured Saprospiraceae bacterium, assembly GCA_938015925.1. Lineage (GTDB taxonomy): Bacteria > Bacteroidota > Bacteroidia > Chitinophagales > Saprospiraceae > CALLVY01. Next base: position 8,820 of record CALLVY010000782.1, on the reverse strand, counting down.
AATCGGTGGTGTCTTGGAACCATTGCAAGCTTCTCCAACGATTATTGAAGACAACTGTTTTATTGGTTCGCGATGTATTGTGGTAGAAGGTGTTCGAGTGGAAAAAGAATCGGTATTGGGTGCGAATGTGGTTTTGACTCAGTCGACTCGAATCATTGATGTATCTGGTCCGGAGCCGATTACTTATAAAGGCAGAGTACCTTCTCGATCTGTGGTGATTCCGGGTACTTATACCAAAGAATTTCCTGCGGGAAATTATCAGGTGGCTTGTGCATTGATTATTGGCAAACGCAAAGAATCGACGGATAAAAAAGTCTCTTTGAATTCTGCTTTGCGAGAATTTAATGTGTCCGTGTAGAATGGTATATTATTTTAAGAAGCCCGCTTTAAGTATCAACTTAAAGCGGGCTTCTTCGTTTACCTCCCTAAATCAAAACACCTTCTAATTGTGCTCCAGGAAAACGCGCACCTACAATCCTGGCTCCGCGAAAATCAGCGCCTCGCAAATCACAATGTTCAAAGTCGACATTACTCAAATCCGCATTTCTAAAATTAGCTTCTGCCAAAAGTGCTCTGGAAAAATCTAGCCCTTGCAATTGAGCTTTTTCAAAGTTCGCTTTTTCTAAAAAACAATCCGTAAAAAGACTAAAAGGCAAAGTCGCTTCCTTAGCATCTAAGTTGGGAAGATAAGCCGCACAGGCATTGATAAAAGGCAATACCAATCCATTAAAATTCAAAGTTGTTCCTAAGCGACCATACTCCAGAGAGAATTGGTTCGCATTTGTTTTTGTTTCTTTTTTATAAACCGCTACGACCAAACCATTTACCTGTAAGGTTTGCCAAGTTCCGCCACCGCCACCTTCTTTTAAAAAGCGATGATGTGCTTCCAATCTTTCCTCAAATGCTTCCTTATTGATAGGTGAGCTCAATTTGGCCAACTGTTGCATTCTCTGGCTTTTGATTCCTTTTCTGGAATTTCCTTTTTCCCAACTTAAGGGGAAAACCATCTCTTGTAGCATAGATTTCATAAAACTGACGGTTAGTAACGCTTCTTGAACAACTCGGACCTAGGAGGCTCATGAACGAAGTGAACTAAATCACCTGGTCAAGAAGATTAGTAATTTATTTGATTATAAATATACATAAAATAATCAAATAAATGAAATTTATATCCGGATTCAATTATCCTATCCAATTCAGCCCAATTATTCCAAATTAAAGTTTCAATCTTTCCCATTCCCTCAAATACATCAACGGAACCTGCTTTTTGTCCCTTCAAAACTCTTTCCTATATACTTTTAGCTGGTAAATGTGTTGGAAAAATCTATTTTTGTCCGGAATTACGAGCACAGTTATTTCTAATAATTTTGCTGGTACGCTGAAATTATTTTTTACTAATGCAGACCTTCGTTAATAACTTCAATGTTTAATTCGTTATTAGAATCTGTTTCAATCTAATGACATAAAAAACAACCTATGAAATATTCTCTTTTTGTTGCTCTTTCTCTCTTTTTAATCCTTGGATGTGGAGCCGGTAAAAAAACGGCTCAAATTCCTGAAGTGACGATCGAAGAAACCAATTTGGACACCTTGGTTATAAAAGCGCCTAAGCTTGAAACTGCTGTTGTGGAAGATTATGAACTCCCTGTTTACAATCCTAGTTACACCTTAAGAAATGATTTGCTCCACACCAAACTCGACATCCGTTTTGACTGGCCCAATCAATCTGTCATAGGAAAAGCCAATTTGACTTTTCAACCCGTATTCTATCCCGTCAATACTTTAGAATTGGACGCCAAAAATTTTGACATCAAAACCATTACAACGCCTGGTAGTCGAACACCTCTGAAATATGACTACGATAATCAGATCCTAACGATTCAACTGGATAGAACTTATACGCCTAAGGAAAAGTACGAAATATTCATTGACTACGTCGCTAATCCAACGCGTGGTGACAAAGGTGGAAGTCAGGCCATTACTTCAGATCAAGGATTGTTTTTTGTCAATCACGATAATAGTAATCCTGATAAGCCCATGCAGATTTGGACACAAGGAGAAACAGAAAACAACTCTCGCTGGTTTCCAACGATTGATAAACCCAATGAAAGATGTACCCAGGAAATATACCTCACCGTTCAAGACAAATTCAAAACACTTTCTAATGGTGATTTAATTTCTTCTAATAAAAATACGGATGGTACTCGTACGGATTATTGGAAAATGGATAAAGCTCATGCCCCTTATTTGTTTATGCTAGCGGTAGGAGATTTTGCAGTGGTTACGGAAAAATGGAAAGGCAAATTAATCGAATATTATGTAGAGCCGGAATATAAAAATGATGCAAAGGCCATCTTTGCGCATACGCCAGAAATGTTGCAATTCTTTTCTGACTTATTAGACGTGGAATATCCTTGGTCTAAATATAGTCAGATCGTAGTTAGAGATTTTGTCTCTGGCGCCATGGAAAATACCACCGGTGTAATCTTTGGAGATTTTGTACAAAAAAGTACACGAGAATTAATCGACAATGGCAATGATCGAATTGTTGCTCATGAATTATTTCACCATTGGTTTGGAGATTTGGTGACTTGTGAAAGTTGGGCCAACCTTACACTCAATGAAGGTTTTGCCAATTACAGCGAATACCTTTGGACCGAACACAAATACGGCGTTGACCAAGCCGGTCAATTGCTCCGAGGTGATATCGGCGGCTATATTCAATCTGCTGGTTTTAGCGGTGTGCATCCGCTCATTCATTATTCTCATGCCGACAAGGAAGATATGTTCGACGCGCATAGTTATAATAAAGGAGGAGCCGTTTTGCATATGTTGCGATCTTATCTTGGCGACGATGCCTTTTTCGCAGGGCTTCGAAAATACCTCAATGACAATGCTTATTCTGCTGTCGAAGTCGACGAATTGCGTATGGCTTTTGAAGATACCGTAGGCGAAGATCTCAATTGGTTTTTTGACCAATGGTACCTCAGCGCTGGACATCCAGAATTGGACATCAGCTATGACTATGATCCAACTGGAAAAAAAGCCAGCGTCACTATTGTACAAATGCAAGACCCTGAAGTGAACCCTGCTATTTTCACCTTGCCTATGGGAGTCGATGTTTTTATTGGTGAGCAAGCACCCGTCCACCACGACATCCTCATCAATCAGCGTAGACAAACTTTTACCTTCGACGCTGCGCAAAAACCAAGATTGATTAATGTTGATACCGACAAATCTTTATTGGGTGTAAAGAAAGACAACAAGCAAGAATCAGAATTAATTTTCCAATATTATAATGGCGCAAAATACCTCGACCGTTGGGAAGCACTTGATGGTTTGGAAGGGAGTAAAAGTCCGGCAGCGAAGAAAGTTTTCAAAGCAGCTTTGGACGATAAATTTTGGGGCCTTCGCCGGAAGGCGATTGGCTTAATTGAAGATTTTGAAGATCCGGGTACCATTGGTAAGATTGCTACTTTGGCGGAAAAAGATGCTCGCTCGGAAGTAAGAGCTGGCGCCTTAGAAATCATCGGAGAAACGGGAGATATCCAATATGCTCCTTTGTTGAAAAAAGCCATTGATACCGATCCAACTTATCGAGGAATGTCTGCGGCCTTAAGTGCTTTGGCTGGTATAGATTCTGATGCTGCGATGAGCATCGCCGAAAAAATGCAAGAAGAAAAAAACCCTGCGATTCTCACTGCTTTGACCAAAGTATATGGTCAAGTAGGAGATCCTAAATTTTTAAGCTTTTTTGAAAAAAATGCCGACAAGGTAGATGGCTTTGCTTCTTTCAATTATTTCGACAATTATTTCCAAGTACTTAAAGAAGTGACCGATGAAAATCAAATGGCCAATAGTCTGAAGTTTTTAAGTCAACTCGGTACAGATAATGGAATCTCTGGTTGGAAAAGGTTTTCAGCGACCAAAGCGCTTTTTGATTTGAGTAATAATCTTACAGAAAAAGGAAATGTTGATAAAGCGAGTGAGGTGAAAGATTTAGTGGATGCGATTGTGGCTCAGGAAAAAGATCCGCAGTTGTTGGGGATTTATTCGCGATTTAAATAGGCATTGCTTTTTAAGCCATAAGCCAGGTTGCGGTTTGGAACCGCGACCTGGCTTAATTTTTTATTCCAGCTTCATCATTTTCTGATAAGCTCTTTCCCCTTCTTTTTCAATTTCTATAATATACATTCCTGTTGGCCATTCGATTTGGTCATAGGTTTGATCGATAGCCTGTTGATTCAGTTGTTGATCCATCAATCGACCATTGAGGTCGTAGATTCGGAGATGGTAAGTGGTTCCTTCCGGATTTTCGATTTGAAAAGAATGGGGGATTGGATTGGGGAATATTCTGATGTCGAGGTTTGCCAGAGTGGTGGTGGAATTGATTAGACAACTTTCGGCGATGGTAAAATTGAGGGTTTCGCCCGAGGCGGTTTGGAAGCATCTGAGTTTATTAAATTTTTCACATAGCCCCATTGGAAACAGACAATTTCTTGCACCAATATGTTCTATCCAAGGAGAATAAAACTCTGAAACATCCTCATCAAAAAAAACGCCCATGCTATCTATTCCTCCTACGGATCTAGCATATTGAACAACTAGGTTTTCTCCATTAAAAGGCAAAAGGCTCACCGAATCTATCGCAAATAAAAGCGAGTCAATTCCCTCAAGCATCCAATCAGGAACAGCAGTAGTACTTATCCTAAGGGTATCTCCAGCCACTAAGGAAAAATCATAAAGCAAGTGAAAGTCTCCTTCGTAAAAATAATACATTTGTTTACCCTCCTCTGAAAGATATTCTGGTTTAAATTTACAACTACAAGTTCCGTTTAATTTATATACCGTTCTGTTATCAATAATAGTATCTTCTGTAATTGTTACTATATCTAAAGTATTCGGAAAGCCATTAAGAATCGGATCACCTGTATAAGTCCATTGCGTACCGACTCCCCAGAATTGGGCGAAGCTGGTCAAGGAAAAAAGAAGGAAGCCAAGGGTGGTAAAAGTTTTCATAAGCAATTATTTTGTTTTCGAAAGTAGGTATTTCTTTTAAAAACAAATGACTTGCATTTGGCAGGAGTGTTTTTTTTATTCCTCTATCTCTGTTTCTTAATTCAGGTATTGGGCTTATCGCAAAATCAATACCTGTTTATTCACTACCCCCTTAGCAAATCGAATTTGTAAAAAGTACGTTCCATTGTGGATGGATTCGGTATTGATGGACGTACTATTTTGATAATCTCCCACTCCTTCTCGAATCAAGCGGCCTTGGGTATCGAATAATCGCCAATCGTAATCTTCGTTGGAAGCGGTGGTGATTTGGAGGCGATCGGTCGCGGGATTGGGATAGATATTGACTTCGGGCAGTGGGGTGATGGGAATGGGGGCTTTGGTGGAGAGGAGGATGTTTCCGCCATTGCAGTCGGCGCCGTAGCAGCCGTTTTGGTCTAGTTTGAGGAGGAAGGCATTGCGTTCTCTTTCGTTGGTGAGAGGGTCTGTTATTCTACTCATATTTCCGGTTACTAAAATGCCATTGTCCCAGTCTTCTTCGATTTGTAGAACTTGCATTCTATTTAGGTTATTAGGTCCAAATAGATAAGGGCTATACTTTTTATGCCAGACTGTTTCCCCCTGAGGATTTACACGTATTATAAATAACTCATTATTATCATCTTCTAACTCTAATTCTACTTTTGCTATTCCAGCAATCAAAGCATCACCATTATTACAAAGTATTACATCACTTAAAGCATAAATTGTGTCTCCATGATGATATAAGGAATCTTTTATGACTTCTCCATTGGGCTTTAGATAATAGGTTTTAAACAATATTGACTTTGCAAAAATGTCATCCCATAAGGTGTCTATTGAAGCTACTAAAAAGCGATTGCCATTGGCAAAAGTTATTTCTCTTGGATAACCTCCTACCGTATGATCTCCTGTTGCAAAATGCGTCAGTTTATTTCCATCGCGACTACAAATTCCAGCATATAGAAATCCAGCAGTAGTAGAGAAATAATCTCTTTGAACAGTTATAATATTAAAATCTCCTGAAGCATTTTCTTCAAAATTCGTAGTCAATGTTGTATTATTAGCAAAGTAGCTATGAGCGTCAACTGATCTTACTATTTCCCCTTCTCTGTTTATAATTCGAAAAGCAGGGACATTTCGACCTTGATCCACTATATGGCTTTGCCCAAAAACAAATAAGGAGTCTTTGTAAGGGCTAAAAAAACTCAAGCCTCCCATATTAATATCAGAATCTTTGTATGATTTTTGAAAGTCAATTTGTCCAGAATTAATATCAAAAATAATATATTGATATTCCTCTTCATTATCTGGCAAAACAACTTTAGATAAAGTATAAAACCTATTTTCGATAATCCAGTTTTCTTGATTATTGGGTGTTCCTAAATAAGAGGTATCCTTATCATTAAAATCGTAATTCCATTTTACATTTCCTTCAAAATCAATTTTTTGATATCGTTGACATAAAATTCCATCTATACAAAGGGTTCCTAGTTTAATTAAGTATCCATCTTTTTCTATATCAATGCTTGTAATTTGATCAACTTTAAAATTAAGTGAGCTAGGACCACCAATTCCCCATTCATAAAAATAAAGAAAATAAGGCTCTGGTGTTTGGCTATTACCCTTGACCAAACCACCAATAATTAGCACTACTAAATAAATATATTTCATCTTTAAATTTAAAAAACCAAGGTGGTAAGTAAAGTTACCACCTTGGTAAATGATCTAATACTTAATCACTTTTTCTACATGTCTTTTTTGTTGACTGTCTGTCAACTCTATCCAGTAGATTCCTTTATTCCAATTCTCAGTATAAATAGTAAGTTGCTCTTCTTTACTAATTATTTTCTCCAAAACAACTCTACCAAAAGCATCTATTATTTTCACCACGCCCTGTCCTTGGATTTTACTACCAGCATGGATAAACAAATTTTCCTCAACTGGATTCGGATAAACCCAATTTTCAACAGCCGCCTCTTTTTCTATTTTTGCATTTCTTTCCAAACCCGGAATAGGAGGTAAAGTCGGTGAAAATTGCTCCTTATACAAGAGACTTAAAATGGATCGGGTAAAAGCAGCCATTGGATTATCCTGATTTGCATAAATATGTAATTGATTAAGCTCTTCTGAATTAGGGCGGTAAGAATTATCTTGCACCCACTGAAGATAGGTTTTTTGAGCTAAAACGAATGACTCATATCCGGCATAAGTAGCAATTTTATCCAATTGCGCTCCTGCCAAAGTATACTCCTTTTCGTGTATCGCAATACTTTGTTGGATGGGTAAAAAGTAATCTCCAAAATTTTCGAGATAGTTTTTTAAACCAGTATAATCATCATTAAAGGTATAGTGTTGCAAAAGGACATTAAATTGCTTTTGTAAGTCTTTGTCTTTAACCGTAAAGCCTATACTACCGGATACTATTTTAGTATTAATCGCTGTGGCTAAACCTCCTAAATCTAAGTCTCCAAAGGAGATGACTGTCCCACAATCTTTGCATGGGGGATTTGGTGGTTCTGGTGTAATAACGGTTCCAATATCTCCGCAATTTTCAAAAATATCAGTATTAACAGAGGTATTTAAATCTAATTCAAAGTTAAATGGTTCAAGGCAATCAGGATCTCCTTGAGAACATTGAGGAACAGTCGTTGCATTAATATTTTGCCCTCCTGCAAAATAAATAAACGACTCATTCGCATTATCCTTCGTATACAAATGATTCGTATGCCCAACCGAAAAAGCATTAATCCTCGGCTCAAACTCATCTCCCTGATCCCTAAGCAATGCCGGATTCCCATCTCCATCAGACTCAATAAAAGCATCAAAGATAACCTCCTCCAAATTCTGATTCCGATCATACTGAAGTCCCATATTATTTCCTGACGGATTCATACCCACACTACACTTCTCAAAAGTATTACACCCAACCGGAATATAATCCTCGCCCGCAGATTGCAAATCAACTCCTGCACTCATGTCATAAAATTTATTATTCTGGATCACTGCCTGACCTTGCCCCATTAAGGAGACGCCAAACTTACCAACGGTAAAATCATTATTTGCAATCAATAAATTACTCGCCAATGAAGCTTTGACTCCGACTCCATTTCCGAAAAATTCATTGCGACTAACTGTAAAGGGGTCGTTCATCAATAACAAATTATTAATGGCAATCGCTTCATCGATTCTATTAAAATCATTTTGTTGAACCGTCATTCCAGCATCTGTAGCATAAATACCATTGACTTCCTGGTCATTGAATTCGCAAGTTTTTACTTTTACGCCGTTGGCTTTTCTGTTAGTAATGCCATAGTCTCCTCCTTCGAAAATACAATCTAAAACTTCACTCTTATTGTCATAAATAGAATAGGTAAAATTGACTCCATTGGTATTCTGAATAAAATTAGCTCCTTTTGCTCTGACATAACCTCCTTTCCGATCATTAATATCGCTAAATGTAAACCCTTCTTCCTCCGGCAAACAGTCTATTGCAGTTTGCGCATCTTGAATCGTAGAATTAGGATGCATCAATACAATACCGTGGTCATCGGCAGTCATTGTATACCAATCAAAAGCATATTGAACCTTGTGAGGAATATCAGCATTACCATGCAGATGAACGCCATCCCAAAGAAAGGCCGTTTCGTCTGAACATACTCCTCCATTGGCGATCAAAGCATCTTCAGCAATAATCAAACGCGCTCCTCTTTCTACCGTTATTTTGGCTTGAGGTTGTAAGTAGAGACTGCAACTGACCGTGAGCGTGGCTCCAGATTTGACTCG
>CALLVY010000781.1 GCA_938015925.1 uncultured Saprospiraceae bacterium | reverse complement strand
AAGCAGGTGTTCAAATTAAATCACATAATAACTTGAGCGACTTTTATTCTTATCCATCGTTAAAAAGCCTCGCCGATGCTAGGCATCGCCTACGTTTTTCGCCTCGGCTAAAAACAAAATTCATCTCAATTTATTGGTAACACAATTTTGAACACCTGCTTAAAACCCAATAAACTTCAGTCGGTTATCTTTTTTACACAATACTAATATTCAATAAAAATAAATATATACTTGGTATTATTCGCTACACGCACCGCTAAAAGGCCCTGTATCTTGACCCCATGTTAGGAGCCTTGTTTTTTCCAAACACCTAAGTAAGTGTTCATATAACTGAGCGAATAGAGTGATCATCTTTTAAACACTTGCTTACAAAACGAACAAAATGTATCCAAATCAAAAGAGCGTTAAAAAAAATCATTCGGCCTTATCAAAGGTAAAATTCATTGAGCCTCATGCGAAACGGGACGCTTCTCCATCGGAAGAGGATATGGCTGCCACCCATTTCTCTCCTGCAAATTCGATTAGTGGACAAGAAAACAGAATCGCTTTTCTCAATGATAAAGCCATCTGCACTGACTATATCACTGGAAAAAAACAATTGACTGATCCAGAGATGTTAAGAGGTAATATTGAAAATTATATCGGGATGGCACAAATTCCAATTGGCTTAGCGGGACCTCTATCCATCAATGGAGATCATGCTAATGGAGATTTCTTTATCCCCATGGCTACCACGGAAGGAGCCTTGGTGGCTTCCTATAATCGAGGAATGAAAGCTTGTCGCCTTAGCGGCGGTATCACTTCGATGTACCTGAGTGAAGGGCTCCAACGAAGTCCTTTCTTCAAATTCAAAACACTGAGGATTGCCCAATTTTTTGTTTCCTGGATAAAGGATCGAATAGCCATCTTCGAAACCATCACAAGCACCTGTAGTCGTTATGCTCAACTACAAAGTGTAAAACCAAACATTGAAGGCAATAGCGTTATTCTCACTTTTGAATACACTACTGGTGATGCCTCCGGACAAAATATGGTAACCATTTGTACCGACAAAATCTGTCGCTACATTCTTAAACATTTTAATTTCTCCCCAACGGAGTGGTATATCGAAAGTAATTTTTCCGGAGATAAAAAAGCAAGAACTAGTGCTTTTTCCAGTATCAGAGGTCGCAAAGTGGTGGCGGAAATTGTCTTACCCAAAAACGTGGTCCGAGACACGCTAAAGTCTAGCCCCGAGCAAATCGTAAAATACTGGCAATCTTCCACTCTTGCACTTATTCAAAGTGGAGCTGTCGGCGCACAAGGACACATCGCCAATGGATTGACCGCTTTGTTTATTGCTTGTGGTCAGGATGTCGCTTGTATCTCGGAATCTTTTGTGGGACTCACGCGCATGGAATTGACAAACGATGGAAGCCTCTATGCTTCTTTAAGTCTGCCTTCTTTGATGGTGGGTACCGTTGGTGGAGGCACAGGATTGCCAACGCAAAATGAAGCTTTGCAAATGATGGATTGTGCTGGAGCAAAGAAGGTTCGAAAATTTGCAGAAATCTGTTGTGCGGTAGCTTTAACCGGAGAGATCTCCATTGCTGCTGCCATGTCGGTCGATCATTTTACCCAGGCGCACCAGAACTTAGGACGCAAAAAATAAATAGGATTTTACCGAACGCGAACATAGAATAGAATCAAATAAATAAAAGCATGAATATTCAACAAAATAATTTATCCCTGGCGAGGCGGTTTATGCGCTATCAACACGAGCGGTTTCCGTTTTTGGTACATGGGCCTTTGATCGCCATCTTTACTTTTTCTGCCATCTCCTATTCCAGAATATGTCGCAATGAAATCGGTTTTATTCCCTGGACTGATTTTCTGATTGGCGTTTTTGCAACGGTTACTTTATTTTTTCTGGTTCGTGTTTTTGATGAATTTAAAGATCAAGAAGAAGACGCCTTGTACCGCAGTTATTTGCCCGTTCCCCGAGGGCTGATTTCTTTACAGGAATTAAAAATAATTGGTGCAGGAGTTGGTCTTTTGCAAATTGCCTTGATCCTCTTTTTCCAATTGGAAATGATTTATCTCTATGGAATTGTATTGGCTTATTTGGTCTTGATGGGCGTCGAATTCTTTGTGCCTGATTGGCTAAAGAAAAGGCAATTGCTTTACATCACTTCTCATATGGTGATCATTCCATTGATAGATATTTATGCTAGTGGATTGGATTGGTTGTTGGCAGGTGCGGAAGCACACTCGGGCTTGCTTTGGTTTTTTGCGGTTTCTTATTTGAATGGTTTAGCATTGGAGTTTGGTAGAAAAATCCGCAGTCCTCAGAATGAAGAAGAAGGGGTGCTGTCTTATACCAAAATGTATGGAACAAAAAAAGGAGCGATGCTCTGGATACTCCTGGTTTTCTCTACGATGCTACTAGCCATGGGTGCGGCCAATTATGCAGGCTACGGTTCTATTGCTTTTCTACTTTTTGGAATTTGTTTTTTAATCTGCATTATTCCAGCTGTTCTATTTCTAAAAAAACCGACAAGCAAAAGTGCTCAATATATCGAATACGCCTCTGTACTTTGGACCGCTTTAATGTATTTGTCACTTGGTGGAATTCCGATGTTTAAGAATTTACTTTCACTTTAAAAACTCTTTGTATTAACCCCCTAAAAAAATAGTATGACCATCATCAGTATATATCTCTTTTATGCCTGGGTTGTCATTATCCACGCTTGCTTTATTGGAATTTCTGCTTTTGCCATTTGGGGCAAAACATTGAGCAATACTCCTATTTGGAAAACTTTAATCGCCTTGCTCATTCCTATTGCTTTTCTCGAGTTTTATTGGTTGCCTTTTGCCCATTATCTCGAACTGTCTTTAAGCACTAGTCATCCGCAATTATTGAATACTTTTCAAATAGAAAAGACCAGCAATGTCATTCATCATTTTAATTTTTTCTGGTACCATCCAATGGTATTTCTCGCCGGAACAATCTTGGCCTATCGAATTGGTCGATGGTCTTATTTAAAGAATCAAAAGCAAATTGCCTTATGAATAATACGATAGCATTAAAAGATCCTTTCCAACAAAGCATCGGAGGAAAAGCCAAAAATCTACTAAGGCTTAAGCAACAAGGAATAAATGTGCCCCAGTGGTATATACTCCCCGCGGAAGTTGTATTAGATCAACTGCCTGACAATCCAAGCGAAGCGGAGCTTCCTGTTCTTTTTCAAGACCTCTTAGTTTCGAAAGATTTGACTCAACAAATTGCAAATTTTTTCGGTGTAGATCACGCCACTAAATCCTATGCAGTCAGATCTTCCGCTATTGATGAAGATGGACAAGCCTTTTCTTTTGCTGGACAATTTGATACTTTTTTGCATGTCCCTTTTTCTGACTTAGCAGAAAAAATAAAAAAGGTTTGGCAATCCGCGATTTCCGAACGTGTCCTAAAATACAGATCAGAAAATAAACTTCCAGTTCAGCCAGGTATCGCCGTAATCATTCAAGAGATGATTGTACCAGAGGTAGCTGGAGTAGCTTTTGGAATGAATCCAGTTTCGGGAGAGCTGGATAGTAAAATCATTTCCACCGTATTTGGCCTTGGGGAAGGTTTGGTTTCAGGAGAATTGGATGCCGATGTTTTTACCTTAAAAAACAATAAAATCGAACAAACATTGGCCAATAAAACGCATGCCTTTGTCCGCAATAGCAATGGTGCTGGTATCAAAAAAATAGCGGTCGCTAAAAACCGACAAAAAGAAGCCAGCCTAAACAAAGTTCAAATCCAGGAGGTTGCTAAAATTCTCGATCGTTTAGAGGAGGAATTTGGAAGCCCCCAAGATATCGAATTTGCCTTTGCCAATGGTCAGTTGTATTTACTACAAACTCGGCCCATCACTGCTCGTGAGATTCAAGCAGAAGGAGAATACATTCTCTGGGACAATAGTAATATCATCGAGTCTTACCCTGGCATTACCACTCCCCTGACGTTCTCTTTTATCCAAAAAATGTACGCGGTGGTCTATGCTCAATTCTCAGAACTCATGGGCGTCCGAAAAAAAGAAATCGTCAAACATGCTGCGGTATTTGACAACACCCTGGGTTTGGTTCGAGGCAGAGTTTATTACAATTTATTGAGTTGGTATAAAATGCTCGCGATGCTTCCAGGTTATTCCATCAATGCCGAATACATGGAAAATATGATGGGCGTAAAAGAACGCTTTGAACTGAGTGAGGAGTTTAAAATGAACAAGCAGTTTGCCTGGTGGCGGATTATTAAAATGGGTTTTAAAATGCTTAAACAGCAATTTAATCTTCCTCGGCAAAGGAAAAGTTTTTTTGCGCACCTTCATCAAACAATGAATCATTATCAAAGCATTGACTTCTCTGCTTTAGCGCCTACAGAGATCATTACTCATTATAAGAATTTTGAAAAAAACCTTTTGCTAGAATGGAAGGCTCCATTGGTCAATGATTTTTTTGCCATGATTTGGTTTGGGATTTTAAAAAAACAAAGTGCGAAATATTGCCCAGAAGACCCCAATCTACACAATGATTTATTATGTGGCAATCAAGACATCATCTCGGTAGAACCGATTCGCCAAATCATGAGTCTTGCCATGATGGTGCAAAAAGAAAAAGCAACCGCTCTTCTTTTTAATGACCATAACCCGGAAGAAATTTGGGCATCCTTAGAAGCAGGAAATTTTCCACTATTAAAAAAAGCCATTGACCATTATCTATTGACCTTTGGTGATCGTTGTGTCGGAGAACTCAAATTGGAGAGTATTTCTTATTCTCAAAATCCGAGTCTCTTTATCAAGATCGTCCAGTCTTATGTCAGACAAGGCATCACTCCAAAGAAGCAAACGAATTCGGTCGAACAAGAACTACGAACAAGTGCAGAACAAAAAATAAACCTAGCATTAAAAAACCAACCCATTAAGCGCCGATGGTTTCAATTCGTTTTACAAAAAGCCAGAGACCTGGTGAGTAATCGAGAAAATCTTCGCTATGAAAGAACTCGTGGTTTTGGAATGGTAAGAAATATGTTTAGTGCACTTGGAGAACAATGGCATCGCGCAGGAAAGCTAGAAAATCCTCGCGATATTTTCTACCTGGAACTCGCAGAAATCATGGCATTGGAAAAGGCTCCATTTGAAGAAAGTCTTAAGGATAAAATTAAAGCGCGTCAAAAAAAATTTGCTCAATACCGCCAGCAAGTGCCACCGCAAGAACGCTTCTGCACTTATGGCCCTCATTTTACCGATGAGTACATTTACTCTTCGGAGAAACTGGATTTGACTACTCAGGATTTAGAGGGCATCGGTTGTTGTCCGGGAAGAGTAAAAGCAAAAGTTCGCGTCGTCACCGATCCAAATGAAATCGATTCTTTAAACGGCGATATCCTGGTGACTTCCAGTACCGATCCTGGCTGGGTTATTTTATTTCCTACGGCTGCTGCGATTATTGTGGAACGAGGAAGTCTTTTGAGTCATTCGGCCATCGTCGCTCGAGAGATGGGTATTCCTTGTATCGTAAGTGTCACTGGATTATTGCGTACGCTAAAAACCGGAGATGAGGTTTTGATGGATGGACGTACGGGTCAAATAAAAATCATTCAATCATGAACAAGCAATTAGCAAACATCGATCATAATTTTATTCGCTACGCCAATTGTTGGGAAGACGCAGATGTGCTCCTGCAAGGCTTGGCAATCGAGGCTGGTGACCGAGTACTGTCGATTGGTTCTGCTGGTGACAATAGTTTTTCTTTGTTGCTCAATGCGCCAGAGTTGGTGGTTGCCGTAGACATCAATCCTATTCAATTGCAATTGATTCAATTGAAAAAGGCAGCAATGCAGGCTTTGGATCATACCGCCTTTTTACAATTTTTGGGCTTCCAAAAATGTAGCGATCGCATGGACTTATTTCAAAAAGTCAAAAACTATCTTTCTCCTCAGGAACGAACCTTTTGGAAAATGCATCAAGCGAAAATCGAACAAGGCATTATCTATACTGGCAAGCTGGAACATTATTTCCAAACTTTCCAAAATCGACTGTTGCCTTTTATTCATTCTCCCGATCGGGTGGAAGACTTATTTGCTCAGAAGGAAGAGCAAGAGCAGAAGCAATTTTTCCAGGGACAATGGAATAATTGGAGATGGCGGTCTTTATTCAAGGTCTTCTTTAGTAAGTTTTTGATGGGAAAACTGGGGAGAGATCCTCAATTCTTAAAGGAAGTAAAAGTTCCAGTCTCCCGTTTTATTTTGGAACAAGCGCGCAAGCATTTAAGCAGTAGTACTTGTCAGGATAATTATTTCCTACAGTTTATTTTGAAAGGTCATTTCGATACGGCACTCCCCCATTATGCGAGAAAAGTAAATTTTGAAAAGATCAAAAGCAAATTAGATCGGCTTGTCATTTTCAATGGATTGGCAGAAGACAGTTTCAAAGAATTTACGGCTTTCAATAAATTCAATCTGTCCAACATCTTTGAATATATGAATCCAGCCCTCTTTCAATCGGTGAGTAAAAACCTCGTCGATCATGGGAAGGCTGGTGCTCGCTATGCCTACTGGAACCTGATGGTTCCTCGGAAAATGGCGGAGCTCCATGCTAGCCTATCGACAGATCAGGTCGCCGAAAATTTATTGAATCCTCAAGACAAAGGATTCTTTTATTCCAGTTTTAATTTAAATCAAAAAAGATGATCGCTAACTTATTTCCAGCCGCATCCTTTGCCATTTCTTTTTTACTCCTTTTTGGTAGTGCCGAATGGCTATACCACCATTTGAAAGTAAAAGCAGAATTGAGTCGCAAATACGTACATTTCACAACTGGCCTAATCAGCCTTTTGTTTCCCTGTTTTCTTTCCAGTCATTGGATGGTACTATTGTTATGTGGTAGTTTTTTCTTCCTCCTTCTGGCAAGTTTAAAATGGAACTTACTCCCTTCCATCAATGGCGTGGATCGGGTAACCAGAGGAAGCCTTTTATATCCATTGGTTGTTTATGCTTGTTTTCTCCTTTACCAACAATACGATCTATTTTTATTTTTCTATATCCCCATTCTCATCTTGGCGATTAGTGATCCTATTGCTGCTTTGGTTGGAAAAAAATGGCCGAAGTTCCCCTACTCTACTTTTGGACATACCAAAACGGCAAGTGGTTCTTTTGGTTTTTTCTCAAGTGCTTTTATTATTTGCATGCTTGGTCTTCTGTTTAGTGGCCAAACAGAAATCGCGACCATTATTTTGATTGCCACTACGGTAGCTTTTGCGAGTACCCTAGCCGAAGCATTGAGTCATAAAGGGTATGATAATTTGACCATCCCTTGCTGTGTTTCTGGTCTTTTAATTTTTTTTAAAGCAATAAATTTTATCTCATAATGGAGTATCAATTTGTAAAAACCCTCCCCGGTAAAAGTCTATATCATTTATTCGATCAACTGTCGCATGATTTATATCTAAAAGGTAGTTCCCGGTTTAAACTGGGCCATGATCCTGTCACCTCTCATTTAGAAGGTTGTTATACTTTATTGAGGCATGGTAAGCCGGTGGGTCGATTTGCTTTTTATGAAAACCCTAGTTTAGAATATCAGGGACAAGCTGCGGCTTGCATTGGTAGTTATGAATGTATACCCGATCAGGAAACCAGCAATTTACTTTTGGAAAAGGCCAAAAAATTGGCCACCCAAAAAAAGTATCAATGGTTGATTGGTCCAATGGAAGGTTCGACGACTCATCCGTATCGGTTTAGCCAAAATAATAAGTCGCCCAATTTTTTTATGGAGCCCTATCATCATATTTATTACAACAAACAATTTCAAAAAGCAGGATTTCAATCTATCGCTGAATATTGTTCCAATAAAACCCATTCCTTCCAATATAGCCAAGAAAAAACGGATCAACTGGAGCAAAATTTTATCGAGAGAGGGGCTACTTTTAGAAATTTAAACCTAAAGGATTTAGATAGCGATTTGCGAAAAATCGCGGTACTCAGTCAGTCTGCTTTCTCCGATAATTTTTTATACACTCCTATTCAGGTAGAAGACTTTGTCACTAAATACAAAAAACACAGCCCTCTTTTTGACCCACGATTGATTTGGATTGTAGAAGATCAACAAAAAGAAATGCAGGCTTTTCTTTTTGCCATTAAAGACTACTGTGATCCCAAGCAAGAAACCTTGATCATCAAATCTATGGCGCGCATAAAGACTTCTCCTTTTAAAGGCATTGGGAGTGTTCTTTCTGCAAAAGCTTATCAAACAGCAAAGGCTCTTGCTTATAAAAAAGTAATTCATGCCTTTATTTACCAGGACAATAATTCGCTTAGCATTTCAAAAAACTTCTCAGGAAGTCCCTATAAATCTTATGCTCTGTATGGATTAAAAACAAACATTTGAGATGAATACTTTACGACTATTCTTTTGCACTTTAATCGTAAGCATCCTATTTTTCATCCTTCTATTAGTTTTTAGCCCTTACGGAAAACAAATAGGCTTTGACCAAAAAGTATTGGTACAAAAAGTAGATATCAATGCACCCGTTGAACAGGTTTATAATTACCTCGGCAATTCCGATCATGCTAAAGACTGGTCTTCTTTTGTCCACCATATTTCTTTATTGAATCAGTCAGATCACCAGGATGGAACTGTAGGTTCGATTAGAAGATGTTTCAAAAATAAAAATGAACGGGGTATCACTTGGGATGAAAAAACATTGATAAATATCTTTAATAAAAAAAGACGATTAAACATCTTTAACATCAATGGACTTTTGGTGACCTCTGATCATTTATTGACCGAACAGATTTATCACTCCATTGGCAGTGATCGCTGCCAACTCTCTTTTACCCTTTTTCTGGAAACAGAAAAAAGTACCTGGTTAGATGAAGTAAAAATGTACGCGGCCTCCTACTTTATCGCTCCTATTTTTAAAACTAATTTGGAAAACATAAAACGAATCAATGAAAACTCCAAGCATTAATATCGTAAGCCTTTTCTTAAACGCTGCAAATCAATATCCAGAGCAAATAGCCATCATTGATGGCGCTAAAGAAATCAGTTTTGCCAATTTAGAAAAAGAAGTCAAAGCCACCGCTGCGTATTTTGCTCAAAAAGGAATTAAGCCGGGTGACCGAGTACTTGTCTTCGTACCGATGAGTATTGATCTTTATCGGATTGTTTTGGCTTTATTCTACTTGGGCGCTACGGCCGTTTTCTTGGATGAATGGGTGAGTAAAAAAAGATTAGAAACTTGTTGTCAATTGGCCGATTGCAAAGGTTTTATTGGAATATTTAAGGCCAGAGTTTTTGCTTTCTTTTCCAAAGAACTCCGCCGCATCCCGATAAAATTGAGTCTACACAAACAAGTCAATCAACCAATAAGCATGGCAGTGGATATAGAAGATACTCCCGCCCTACTCACCTTTACCACAGGGAGTACCGGTACCCCCAAAGCTGCTCAAAGAAGTCATCCTTTTTTAAAAGAACAATTCGATGCCTTATTGGACGAAATCCAGCCCAAGGTCACGGACATTGATCTTCCTCTTTTACCTATTGTATTATTTGTAAACCTGGGAATTGGTTGTACTTCGGTCATCGCTAATTTTAAAATGTCCAAACCAGAAGCAATGGATGCGGCCGCTATTTGCCAACAGATTCGACAACATAAAATCAATCGAATTACAGCCTCTCCTTTTTTTATTCAAAATTTAGCGGAACATATTTTAAAAAGAAACAGTCCTCTTTTGGGTATTGAAAAAGTCTTTACGGGTGGCGCGCCTGTATTTCCAAATAAGGCTCAGGTTTATACTCAGGCTTTTCCAAATGCGAAATCAACCATCGTCTATGGATCTACTGAAGCCGAGCCAATCAGTTCTATTGACGCAGCAGACCTCGCCAATCAAAAAGATACAAAGAACAAAGGCTTACTCGTAGGGCAGCCTTTTCACAAAGCAGCGGTAAAGATCATTCCAGTAAAAGACGAGGCCATACAAGTTTCGAAAACGGAAACTTTAGAAACATTGGCGGATGGCCAAGTTGGAGAAATCATCGTTTCGGGTCCACATGTCTTAAAGCAATATTTTAGAAATGAAAAAGCTTTTGTACAAAACAAAATCTTGATCGGAGATACGATCTGGCATCGAACAGGAGATAGTGGATTTTTGGAAGAAGGTCAATTATTTCTAACGGGGCGCTGTCAACAATTGATCAATCAAGGAACAGAATACCTTTCTCCATTTATTATAGAAAATAAATTGCAAAACATTCCCGGAATAAAATTGGGAACTTTAATAAAAGCAAAATCGGAATTGATCTTGGCCATTCAATCTCGATTGTCGCTCCACCAGTTGGAGGATTTGGTAAAAGAGATTCCCTATGATAAGATTCGCCTACTGGCAAAAATACCAATGGATCCTCGCCATTATTCTAAGATTGATTATGGCCGACTACAAGCGCTTTTGGCTTAGAACATCAGCAATAAAAAAAGGGACAAACCGTATTGGTTTATCCCTTTTTTTAAAATCAGTGAAGCGGAGGCTATTCCTCTTCTTCTGCGCTGGTATCAGCGTCCTTAACTTCTGCAGCAGGTGCTGCTGCTTCCGTTGATTTTTTACCACGACGAGTACGGCGTTTTTTGCTTTTAGTCGCTTTACCTTCTCCAGAAGCTTTAGCTTCCAACATCAACTCATTGAAATCTACCAATTCAACCATA
>CALLVY010000780.1 GCA_938015925.1 uncultured Saprospiraceae bacterium | reverse complement strand
CTACAGAACGCAGCGGAGTAGGTACCCGCCACCTGGCATTAGGTATAATCTTTTAAAACATTATTTAACTGCAAAATAAGGTTTTGCAATTGGATAGATTTTTCATACTCCATTACATCTGTATACTTTGTACTTAGATTGATCTTATTCGTTAGTATTTCAAAGGACTTTCCTTCCTTCGTTTTAATAATAATATTGGCTTTCATCTCAAGTGGTTTCTCTTCTATTTTTATTGTAAAGTCAAACCTTTTGATTTCGACTAACTTAATAGTGTTTATTAAAAAGTCATTATTCTTATAGGTTAAACTCCCCTTTTCGAAGTCAATTTTTAAATACCGAAAAGAAGAGATAGCAGGAGTTATTTCTAGGGTTTTATTAATTTCTTTTTTAAGAAAATCCTCTTTAGATATCATTGTAAATCCCTCTTTATTGCTAAACTCAAAGTAGGTTCTATTCCTGTCAATTTTAAACTGCTTTACATATTTAAATTTAAAGATTTCATTCAATTCTTCTAGAAATATCTTTTTGGGCAATCTATTTTCAACATGAAAAGTAAATTCTAATGTTGGCTTTTTAATATTTTCTAAATAGAATCGAAAAAACAAATCTGCATTATTATTGCCGACTCTTATCCCTCTTATAATTTCAACACTCTCTTTTCCTACATGCTTTTCTGTGAGTCTACTTTTCTTATGATTATAAGTGATTCCTTTTTCATCAAACCTAATCCTTTTCTTATACAAAGAAATATCTACCCCATCAAAAAGCTTATTCGTGCTCATTGCTAAAAGAGGAAGAATAATTAAAAAAAATAGAAAGCCTCTTGTAATATTCCCCACTTCACTATTTCCGATTAGAAAGCATAAGATTAATCCTATTAGTAATAAAATACTGTAAAAAAATTTGACTAAAACATAGTTGTTGTCTCCTTGAAATTCAATAATTTCCTTTTTTTCGTACTTCACTAAGCTTAGGGCTTTTGAGTAGTTTAGCATGTTTTGGTTTTCCTTCTTTTTTGTTTAGGTTTATGTTTTATTTTTTTTAATCAAGGCCAATATAGCTGCAGTGGCTGGCGGAACGTAGTGGATGCCAGACATTGACCTACTATATATTATTATTGGCCGATGTGTTTATCTTTTTCCTTTTTTCAGTTAATCATCATAGTGAAATCTACACTGAATTATAGAACACTTTTGATCCACTCCTTTTTTCCCAGAGACTCTATAAATTAATCTATGTTCTTGCGTAATTCTTCTTGGCCAAAAACCTTTTAATCCATGTTTTAATGGTTCAGGTTTGCCTATTCCTTTAAATGGGTTTTCTCTTATCGACTTGAGGAGTTCCTTGATTTTTATTACGATATCACTATCGGTTTCTATCCAGTATTCAAATTCTTCCCAAGCGTTTTTAGTAAATTCTACATTCATTTCTAATTTTTAATCATCAAGGGAAAATGATACTGTTTCTCCATCTTTTAGTTGATTCATCGACTCATCTAATCTATTCCTATTTGAAGATGTCGATAATAAATATTCTGTTTCTTTAAGCGAATTATACTCTTTGATTGACATGATTACTATAGCATCGTCATCATTGTTGTTTCTAGGAACAATGATGACATCCATAGATTTACTTACCGCATCAAAATAGTATTTCATCTTAGCTCGTAATGATGTAACTGTTATTGCTTTCATAATCATTCAATTAATTTAACTTGTACGTATAAATGTACGTAATTACGTACAATATAGCAAACTCTTATTCTACATAATTTTCTAATCTACTATGAAATAAAGCTAATTCATTGATTATCAAGTCGATAAAAATAGGCTCTTTTGTCATGAAGTTCAGCTTAATTAAATATAAGCTTTGAATTCTATAAAATCTATTTTGCATAATTGATCTTTTTAATCCTCCAATCGCTTAACCGATTACTGCCATAGTTTAAATATTCTCTCTCTTCAATCACCATCTCATTTAAGTCATACACATACTCCGTGTATCTTGAATCATCAAACTTTTTAATACAATTTCCCTCTTCATCAAATTCGTTGATGAGTTTAACTTCATTTGTCAAATCTTCGACTTCTTTTAATTCACCGTTTGCATGGTATTTGTATTTTTTATGCGCCTTAGTTTTGGATTCTATGGATTGTATTGTCTCACTATAGCTTTACGCAAAATCGCAAATAATTGTGACAAACCTAAAAAGCGTGTGAGGGGCTCCTCATTCCCCCCCCAAACTTCCTACAAGCTTCTCCATTTTCTTTGTACTATTGCAGTACAATTAAAATTAGCCCGCAGCAAGTAACTCCCGAAATCAAACAAAACGTTCAAAACAACCGGCCCTATGTCTTTCAAAGCACTCCAACTCCATCCCACCCTACTCACCAATACCACCACCCTCGGATACGAAAACCCCACGCCTATCCAAGCCCAAGCCATTCCGGTCATACTCAAAGGACGAGACCTCCTGGGCATTGCGAAGACAGGCTCCGGGAAGACCGCCAGCTTTGTATTGCCCATCTTGCAACAAATGCAGACGCCCGCGATTCGGAAACGAAACAGACTGCCCAAAGTATTGGTACTCGTTCCTACTCGAGAATTGGCCGTTCAGGTGACGGAGGTGTTTAAGGAATTGGGGCTAAACCTTCCGCAGCCCGTCAAATCCATGGCGGTCTATGGCGGGGTTTCGATCAATCCTCAAATGAAAGCGCTATATGGAGTGGATGTCTTAATTGCTACGCCCGGTCGATTGTTGGATTTGCAGCGCTCCAATGCAGTGGAGCTTTCCAAAGTAAAAACTTTGGTTTTGGATGAAGCGGATAAGATGTTGAATTTGGGTTTTCAGAAAGAGATGGAGGAGATTTTTGGGCTCTTACCTAAAAGCAGACAGAACCTCTTGTTTTCTGCTACCTTGAGTCATCAACTAACCGGACTCCATAAAGTCTTGCTGACCAATCCTAAAATCATTGAAATAGGAAACCAGGTCGATGAGGCAGAATTGATTAATTTATCGGGCTACTTTGTCGGGGATGATCGGAAAGGGCCTTTGTTGAGACACTTGATCAAAGCGCAGAATATGCAGCAGGTTTTGGTCTTTACTTCTTCTGGGGTCAAGGCAGATAAGGTGGCGGGAAAATTGAGTAAAAATGGAATCCCTGCATTATCCATTCATGGGAAGAAAAGTCAATCGGCTAGATTGGGGGCATTGGAAAAATTTAAATCTGGAGCACTGCAAGTATTGGTGGCGACGGATTTGATTTCTAGAGGGATTGACATCCAGGAGCTTCCTTATGTAATCAATTATGAATTGCCGCGATCACCTAAGGATTTTGTACATCGAGTTGGGCGAACAGGAAGAGCGGAATCAGAGGGATTGGCGATCACTTTTGTGACCAGAGAAGAGACGGCTCACTTTAAGGTGATTCTTAAAAAAATGAAACGGTATATGGAAATGATAGATAGTGACTTATTGGATTTTTAGCGGGAATGCGAGGCTCTAAATCGAAGAAAAAAACACCGCTAGCTCTTGTACAAAAAAGCAAATGGATCCCCAAAGATTTCCCTATCTTTGACCTTTCTGGTTTTACAAAAATCTTAGACCAAAAATTCTAAACGCGAAGTATTTCATGACCATCAATAATAACATTCAATCGGCCATATGGATTCACCGCAGCAGGGATACGCAGTGCGATATGGACCTTGTAAAAAGTATTCTTCCGCCGCAGTATGCTTTTTATTTTAAACTATTTCTTCCCCTTATTTTTGAAAATGAAGAATCGGGCCAAAGTAGAAAAGTGACTTACGAAGAATTGGCCACCGTGGGCGGGAAGCCTTTTGAAGATTTTTTTTGTCAGCATAGTATTTCCAGTCTCATCGCTTCTTTCATCGCTTCTTCTGCGGAGGAAGACTATCAGACCTTGGCTCATTTAAGTGCTATTTTGGGTGTGGAAACACCGGTGATCTTTCACGGTGTCGGTGAGGAGAATGTTCCTACAGCATTTGCCGATCCCTGGCTTGTAGAAGGAACATTGGCGCAAATCCCCGAAGTGGTCGGCGCACTCAATGGCAATACAAAAATAGAATTGGTGCATTTTCCGAATTACATTTTCCCCTTGGATAAAAGCTGGTGCCTGGGCAATTTGATTCCTAAGTCTGGTTTATTTTTATTGGCTTGTAATGCCCCTATCGCTCAGGCATTGCGGGAGCAAAAGGAAATTGAGGTTCTTGAGGTATCGGTGGAGGCGAGGTATTTTGAATTTCCTAAAGCGTAGTTTTTCTGAGCGTTTGGGCTTAGGCTTTTTGGTTTTTAGATTTTTTTTAGACTAAAAAAACTAAACGGATTGGGAGGTGCTTATTAGGCTGGTTTAGAAAAATCTGGATATGAATATTGAATCTCGAATTAGGGCTGTTCAGAAAAAGAAAAAGGTGGAAGTTTAATTCTGGATATGAATATTGAATCTCGAATCGCCAATTTTAAATAATGATTTTGACGAAAAATCGCGAATTTATGGGGACCTCAACGAAGGAACTAAATTAAACCATAGCAGCGTCCACCCCAATCAATATTCGATATTGGCTATTGAGTATTTATCCCCCCTCCTACTCCAAATACTCCTCCAAATGCGAAGCCAACAAGCCCCATACCTGAGGATCAATCCCCATCGACAAATGCGTAGAAGTGACCTCGTAATGCCGGACCTGCTCATTGGAGGAATCAATACAAGAAGGCCAGGATACAATGTTGTCTTTTTTAGAAAAAAGAATAGTGGTGGGAACATCAATGGGTTTAGAACTTTCTAGCTTTTCTAATAAAGCGCTAATTCTTTGCGTTTCCTTTTCCCCATAAATCTCTGCACCAACGGTATATTCCGGCCCTTTGATTGGAGAGCCAAAAAGAAAAATACTATTTACTTTTTCGGGAATGGATCGTGCAATTTCTCGAGCAATCACTCCTCCCAAACTCCAGCCTACCAAATCCAATTTTTCACTTTGGTCTTCCTGTAGCAATTTCTCGATCATAGCATCCCGATACTTTTCTACCTTGCCTTTGTTGATTCCTAAACCCCAATACTCCGGAGCATAGCCGATGCGATTTAAAAAGTGTTTCACCGGATACATCGATGATTCCGCCGACATAAAACCTGGGAATAAAATAATCCGCTGCTTATTGCCTTGTTTCTTTTTTACTAAACTATTGTAGTTCAAACAAAGTTTGCCAATTTGAAATATGGATTGCCATTCCTTAAGCATTCCAAACCTTTTCATTTTTTTGGGCGCGGGCGTATTTTCTATATTGTATTTGGGAATTTCCATTGGTATTTTTTAAAGCTTGAAGTAGCACAGGACGCGTCTCTAAAGTCACTTAATCCTTGACAAAAGTCTTTCTTCATTCCATTGCGTTTAGTATTGATAGTACTTGGTAGTGGCCAGAAGTCAGCAATCCGATTTGGTTAAAATGCAATCGCATTTACCGAGCATCCGCAGGTGTATTTTTTTTCAAGTAAATCATTTATTTCACTCCTTTTAAGAAAGACTTAATCAAAGCTTTATGTTTTTCTTTTTTAGATTTATCTCCGGATATAAAAAACTCAAAATACTCTTCTGGTTTTTCTATATGCAATGCGCCATATTCATAATAGCCGGGATTCCCATCTATCTCATAATCAAAGTACCGGTGCAGGTAAATATTCTTATTTACATAATAATAATCTTGTTTAGAAACATTGGTTCCTTTGTAATTTTCAACCAGTAATGGAAATTTGATTTCAAAAGATTGTTTCATCAAGGCAGATCCAAACAGAGCCGTTTGCTTAATAATTTTAGACATCTCTTCCGAAACAATTATCTGCATTTCATTTTTATATTTAACCGCCAGAATTTCCCCTGAACTTTTATCATGTTCTATGATTTCGAATTCTGGAGGAATGGTAAAATTGGTGTGGTTCTTAAGTTCAGCTTTGCTATTGCATCCGCTAACAATGATTAAAGGAAATAGCAGGAGCCAAAATACCATCTTGTAATTGCTCTTTTCGGCAAAGTGTTTTTTTGATCGCATTCGTTTTAATTTTTCATTGCTCTAAAACCAAAAATTCCTCATCCATTACATTGCCTGCAAAAATTAAATTCCCAAAAGGGGCAGCCACCGTCGAAGCAGACATTTTACTCCCCTCTTCCACATAAATTTTTTCTACAGAATAATCTCCTTCTTTCCGATAAATAACTTTGAGAATTTCTGAAGGAGAGCTTGCCAATTGCCCTTTGGCATAGGCTTTAAATCTTAGGAGATTTGGATGGGCACCAATCCAAAGATTGCCTGCTGGATCAAGTTCAATATTATCGACTCCGGTTCCACAGGGAATATCTTCGACAAAGGAAAGCGAACCGTCCTCTTCTACAGTATATACTTTTACCAGAAAACCCCTCGGAGAAGCGACATATAAGAAATTTCGTTTCCGATCATAATTAATTCCATTGGCATAAGCAATCCCTTTGGCCACTTCCTGATAATCCTTTCCATCGAAATACACGACATTAGAAATAGCCAAACCAAGATACTCTTCCGCAAGATTTCCAAGTCCTTCCGTATATCGATGATCATTGGTAAAGTAAAATTTATTTTCATCTACCAGGACTAAATCATTTGGACGAATCATCGCAGGATGTCTTAAGCTTTGGAGGTGACTTAATTTTTTATCCTGCAATTCAAAAATTTCTATCGAATGTCCCTGATTGGTATGATTGATCACCGCGACCTGGTAAGTGCTGTCTTTTTTGAAAAAAGAAATGCCATGAGGCGCAAAGGCTTGATCAAAATCAGCGGTCAATGGAAGGGGGACAAAATCTTTTGCTTTTAAATCTAGCAAAAAGAGGCCGCCTGTTTCTTCAGATACCGGAGGGTAAACCATTCTATTCGTCGCAGAAATCAAGACAAAACTATCCTCCTGACTGACCATCATATCTTCCGCGCCTTTAAGGGCAACCTCTTTTAGAACTTTTCCAGCAAACTGAGGTTCAATACTTCTAAAAAACCCAGTCGACACCAAAACATGTCCGATATAGAGGAGCAGTAGAATAAAAAACAAGCTTAGCATTCTTTTGAAATTGCGCATAAATTTTGATTGTTCTTCGTGAATAAGGAATCCTTAAAATATCATTTTTATTTCAGGAATTAAGCCCTTGCTTTTATTTTATTCAGTCCAATCATCGTCAATGCTCCAATGGGGAGAAAAAAGATCCATTGAGGAACCAATAGACCATAGTAAAAACTGGCAATGATAAATGGCAAGCAAAAGGATAAATTTAAATAGCCCGTCAGTTTTATCAATTCGATATTGGTGGAATATTTTTTCCCGAAACCTGCTAATAATAAAATATAGGAAGTTCCTAAAAGGATAATCGTTACCATATGCCAGGCACCTACTAATTGAGCACTTTTCTCCATACTCAATGTCGTCTCCAGCATTGGATCGACCAGATCTAATTGTCCGCCAATTAAGTGTAAAAAAAAGGTCATCAGATTCAAAACGCCAGCAATGATCCAGTAGTTATTTCTTGTTTTCATCTTTAGTATTTTATAAATTGATTTAATTCCTTTTTAACTGCTGCTGTGTAATTTTTGCTTTGCTTTTTATAGCGCAACATTTCGTGATAGCCTATTAAATATTTATAGAATAGAATTGATTTAGCTTCGGCTTCCTTTTTAGAGAAATTCATTTCCATTAGAATACCTTTAGTATAAGCTATTCTTTGCGCATCAATTTTATCAATGAGGGATTGAATGTTTTTATTTTTTTTCGCATACCTTTTAAGAAAGAAGATAAAATCTAAATAGGGTTCTTTCTTAAAAGAGAGTTCAATTAGTTTGGTAAATTTTTCTTTTCCCGATTTTTCACTATCCGTTATGGATATGATTTGATTGGTATTGGAAGCGACCCAATAGCTTATTATTTCCTCTACAAAATCCTTTTTTGTTTTAAAATGCCAATAGAAACTTGACTTATTGACCTTGAGTTTTTTGGCCATTTTTTCAACAATGATACCAGAAATTCCTTCTTCCGAAAAGAGCTGGTATCCTAGAAATATCCAATCTTGTTTTTTTGCTATTATCTTTGGCATAATTAGACGCTATCGTTTAATAAGACGAATATACAAATAATTTCCATCTAAACGGTGCCGTTTAGATAGAAAATATTATTCGCAAAATATTCTATTGATTTTCTTTAGCCGATTTCGCGGAGACTATTGACCTCGTAGCTTCTGTTCTAGCTTTATTTTCTTCGATTCCTTAAAGCATAAAAAATGGACTTCAAATTTTCATTCAAAGTCCATTTCTTTTATTGTATTTTTTTTTTACAGGCCTTTACTACAGCTTAGTGATCTTCCAAAGCGGTCCAAAGAAATCACCATTTTCCAATTCTATGGTACTTGAATACGACAGCTGATCACCTCCCTCGAATCCAGATTGTCCTCCATTGGCCAAATTATTCTATACCAAGACTTACGATTCCTCTTTCCAGTTCGTATATTTACAATAGGCGGCCACCTCTTTTTACAAACCCCGTAAAAAAACTAAAACAATGAAATCCCTAATCCCTTTACTAATCGCACTTTTTTTCACCTCCCTTACTAAGGCTCAAATCGCCTATCCCGGACTTACTTATCTTCTTCATAATAACCTGGAAAACAATCAACTGGGCTACCTGGCAGCTACTACTGGCCGAACAGAACAAGTCGCTTATGATCCCATCAGAGAAGTGGTCTACTGGAACAATTCGAATATTGGTGATTCCCGATTTTTGAGAATGGATAAGGATGGAGGTAACTTGGTACTGGATTTATTGGATATACAAGACCTTAATCAAACGAATTGGTTCCACGATTTCGAGAATCAGGAGATCTATTTTTTTGGTGGCGGAAGTTCTTTTTCGTCCATTCAAAAAATGAAAATTGATCCAAATCCTCCGACCATCATTTTAGATAATATAGAATACCCTTTTGGAATTGATGTAGATTTACAAGGCGAGTGGATCTACTGGACAGACAACAATGCGAATACCCTTAACCGAGTAAAACTGGATGGCAGTGGTCAGGAAGAATTGATCAAGTCCACCAGTGGTCTGTCTGACTTTGCAGGTATTGCGCTTGACCTGAGTAATCAGAAATTGTATTATGCCGATAAAGGCCGCAACATCATTTACCGAACCGATCTGGATGGTTCCAATTCGGAAGAATTATTGACAGGACTGGATGATCCTGAAAACATTGCCTTATACGCACCCGGTGATCGTTTGGTGTGGACCAGCCTTGGCACCAATACGATTCAAACCGCGACTTTAAATGGAGATAATAAACAAACCTTAATTGGAACTGAAATTCAAGAACCTCATAGTCTTTTTATCGATCAAACTTCCGGCGACCTTTATTGGACAGACAATTTCTACCTTAGCCACAAGGTAGAACGTGTTCACGCCACTAGCTTAGAACGCCAAGTCCTACACACTGGTTTTGATGCTTTCCAAACCATCTTTCAGGATCAGCATGACCAAAAAATTT
>CALLVY010000779.1 GCA_938015925.1 uncultured Saprospiraceae bacterium | reverse complement strand
ATGCCTTATTTGTTGATCTAAAGTTTAGAGATAATATTGAGGATAATAGTTCTTTGATTTGGACAACTATACGTAAAGTATTTCATAGACCGCTGGGGAAAGTTAGTTCAAGGATGAATACTTGGGGAATAGATTATTCTTTTTTGTTAGCGCTCCAAAGGGAGGACTTAATTAGAGAAGAGAGCTCTGAGGTGCATAAAGATGTGGAAGAACTATTAAATTGGCATGCAGCACCTTCTGCTCAAATAACAGGATATCTCTTTTCAAAGGGAGCGGATGCCATTGATCGACCAGAATTAGCCGATACTTTTTATAAAATAGGTCATGCCTTTGGAGTAATTACCTATATGTTGGATGCTTGGAAAGATTGGGAAAAAGATCGTGAAAACGAAGAATTTAACCCTTTACTCCAGTTTGCCAATGGTGACCTGCCTGCAATATTAAAAGCTACTCAAGAATTGATTTGGAAGAAGGTAGATTCCTTTGTTGCAATCATTGACCAAATTCCAATCGAGAAAAGTAAACAAGAAATGATGGCCTCTAGAATTAAATTTAATCTGGCAATGGCCTTAGGGGAAAGTCCAAAAACCTGTAGCCCAAAATCCGGGATAGAAAAAAGCACCGTCCCTAAATTTTTCAAAAGACTAGTTAAAATTGGACAAACCGTAGGGTATTACTTAGATCCTCTTCGGCCCGGACGATTTGCTTTAACTTATATGGTTTTGCTTTTGGTTTTTTTCCACCAGCATTTATTTGCGATTGGTTCGGATCTACATCAAGCAAAGGATGTGTGGGATAATTTATTGCTGCTTGCTGGACTTTCTGTTGTGCCACCCTTGTTTTTTTTAATGGCCAAAAAGGTAATTAAGAACAAGGAAAAATGGCACAAAAAACTAGAACGGAAGAGAAAGCGTTGGCTAAAAAAAATGCGTAAAGCCGAACAGAAAGCTACTAAAGATCGTAAGAAAAGGAAATGGTGGTTTTGGGTTTTAGTTATTCTTGGAGGTATTGTCGTACTTAGTATTATATCGGCACTTTTGTCAAGTGGTGGTGGTGGTGGTGGAAGTTGTTGCGAATGTAACGATTGTAGTTGTGGTGATGCTTGTTGTGGTAACTGCGATTGCGATTGCGATTGTTAAGTATTAACAGGGGCGCACCTAAAGGTGCTTTTGTTTATTCGATGTGTTTTAATAAAAATTATTTCTTATCTACCAGACTAAGGTTATCTTTGGGTGCAAGGAATTGCTCAAAAAGAAATACCATTTGTAATGTCGAAATTTCCAGAAAAAAGTAGAGATAGAGAAGGCTTATTGGAAGAGATGCGTTTGAAAAAAGCGGAGGATTATCGCTGGCAGGAAGGTAAGACTTTTGCCTACGTTTATTATCCTGGGGAAGAAATTCTTTCGACTGTCAAAGCCGCGTACAATTTATATTTTTCCGAAAACGCTTTAAACCCTTCGGCTTTTCCAAGTTTGAAAAATATGGAGATAGATTTAGTCAGCCAATTGGCCGACTTGTTTCATGCTCCAAAAGGTCATGCTGGATGTTTGACTTCTGGAGGAACGGAAAGCATCCTATTAGCAGTAAAAACAGCCCGAACCTGGGCGCAAAAGAAAAAAGGACCTTCCTTCCAGGGAGAAGTCATTCTGCCAGAAAGCGCGCATCCTGCCTTTCATAAAGCTTGTTATTATTTTGGTTTAAAACCGGTAGTGATTCCCGTTGATAAAAATTTCAAAGCCAATCCCGCGGCCATGGCCGCAGCCATCAATGAGCGAAGTGTTTTACTAGTCGGCTCCGCACCATCTTATCCACAAGGCGTTATCGATCCAATCGAAGCCATCGGAAAAATTGCACAAGAACACGATTTGCTGTTTCATGTAGATTCTTGCATTGGCGGATTTATTTTGCCTTTTATGGAAGAGGCTGGATTCCCGATTGCTCCTTTTGATTTTGCGGTGCCTGGTGTAACTTCCCTTTCGGCCGATATTCATAAATATGGTTATGCTGCAAAAGGAGCATCCCTTTTATTGTATCGCCATGCGGAATTGAGAAAAGCTCAGTTTTATGTTTATGCCAATTGGCCAGGTGGTATTTATGCGTCTCCCGGAATTGCAGGGACTCGACCCGGCGGAGCGATCGCAGCGGCTTGGGCGGTTGTTCAATTTTTGGGAAGAACAGGTTATGTGAGGATGTGTAAAGAAACGATTGAAACGACTCGCAGGTTTGCACGTGGTATTGAGTCTATTCCGGAGTTAAAAATATTGGCAGAACCCGAAGCCACGATTATTGCCATTGCTTCTGACGACTTGGATATTTACGAAGTGGGAGATGAGTTGGGAATTCTGGGTTGGCCTTGTGATCGACAACAGTTGCCACCGAGCCTTCATTTGAGTATTACAGTGGCGCATACGCCTTTGTTGGAATCCTTTTTGGCAGATTTGAAATTGGCGGTAAAAAAAGCGAAACGCTGGAGCTGGAATAAAGCAGGAAAAGAAATTCAGTTGGCGGGTTTGCGATTTTTTAAGGAGGTATTGTCTGCGGAGCATTTTGAGCGATTGAAAAATTGGGCTTCGAAGAAATCGCCGATTGGAGGGAAACGTTCTGCGGCAATGTATGGAATGATTGGAGAGTTGCAGGAAGATGGAAACGTTGAAGAATTAGTAGCGGACTTTTTGGATCGAATGCTGAGTAAGGACAAAGAGTGAAGGGGGATTAATATTGAATATCGAATCGCCCATGTTAAATAATGATTTTGACGAAAAATCGCGAATTCGTGTAGAGGTATTGGTTCACCAATGATTAATTAAACTAAACCATAGCATTGATCGCCCCAATCGATATTCGATATTGGCTAATGAATATTAAATATTTCCTTTTCTATTTTTTTCTGAACACTCCTAATTCTATATCGAATATTTCCTTCTCCTTTCTCCTAAATATTCTCAAGGCATACACTATTATTTGGCTTACCGTTTTTTCATATCACCCAGCTTTACCTTACAAATGAAATATGATGCATACCAGGTTGGTATTTTTCCTGCATCGCTTCCAGGATCATTTTATAATGTTCTTTATTGGATAAGAAATTCAATTCTTCTACATCAATGATTAAAATCGGAATGCTCTGTTCCGTTCTGAAATATTCAAAGTAGGTATCCTGAATATCTTGAAGATAATCTGGTGCAATTTCCTGTTCGTATTCTCTTCCTCTGGCTTTTATATTTTTTAGTAAATTGGGAACGCTGCGGTGTAAGAATACCAATAAATCTGGTTTACGGAAGTTGGTATTTAGAATATGAAACAAACGTTGGAATAAACGATACTCTTCTGCCGGTAAATTTTTTCGAGCAAATAAAAGTGTTTTTAAAAATATATAATCAGAGATGATTAAGTCTTGAAAGAGATTGCCTTGGGATAAATTCTCCTGCATTTGTTTGTGACGTTCCGTCATAAAAAACAACTCTACAGAAAAAGCATGGCGCTCAGGGTTTTCATAAAAATAAGGGAGGAATGGATTGTCGGCAAATTGTTCTAAAACCAATCGACAATCGTATTGCTTTTGCAGCATTTGACAAAGCGTGGTTTTACCAGCGCCAATATTGCCCTCAATGGCGATATAATTATATGGAAAGGGAGTTGTCTTCATGCTTGTAAAACTACCTCCAAAGTATCTTCGCAACCCTGATGAAGAGCAGTGATGTTTTTTCCTAAACCTGGATGAATCAGATCGGGCGCGATTTCCATTAAAGGCACCAATACAAAATTGCGTAAGTGTAAGCGTGGATGAGGAATTTGTAGATGAGTTTGATCAATGATGACATCTCCGTAGAAGAGAATATCCACATCTATGCAGCGTGCTCCCCAACGTACCTCGCGAAATCGACCCAAAGAAGCTTCTATTTTCAAACATACCTTGATCAATTCTGACGCAGGTAAACGGGTCTGCATTTCTAAAGCCTGGTTAAAAAAAGGAGCTTCATCGGTTTTCCCCCATGCAGCGGTTTCATAAATTTGGGAAGCTTGTACCAATGGACCAACCGCTTTGACCAATAGCGCAGTGGCTTTTTCAAGATAGGCCTTGCGGTCACCAAGATTGCCACCTATTGATAAGTAAATTTTCGTGTGCTTTCCCATGTAGGGCAAAGGTAAAGTTTGAAAAAGGGAAACCTAAATTTTTGAATTAATTTTTTCTAAGATCTTCCGATTTTTAAGAAAAAGCGAAAGATATTTCAAATAATATCCGGAAAACTTGCATTAAAAGACCAATCGGTTTATTTTTGCATTGTCTTTACATTTATACTTTCTTGCAAATTTTTGGAATAGCATTATGAAGAAATCAGAAAAAACAAGGCAATTAATCATTGAAAAAGCAGCTGTTTTGTTTAATACAAAGGGATTTTATGGTACTTCAATGAATGATATCATGGAGGCTACGGGGCTGACGAAGGGAGGTATTTATGGCAATTTCAAAGTGGATGGAAAAGATAAAAAGGGAGTAAAAGAAGAGATTGCTCTGGCGGCCTTCGACCATGCTTGTGTGGTGGTCAACAAAACAGTAGGGAAGCGAACCCGTGTGATTGAGGATAGTTTGGATAAGTTAAAAGCGGTGGTCTATTTCTACAAAGAAAGAATTTTAAGTCCACCAATTGAAGGGGGATGTCCTTTGCTCAATACCTCCGTAGAAGCCGACGATAATCATCCGGTCTTGCGAAAAAGAGTCTTGAAAGAAATGAAAACCTGGCATAGCCGCATCGTTTATACCCTTGAAAAGGGCATTGAAAGAAATGAAATTCAGGAAGATATTGATACCGAGGAATTTGCGACTTTGTTTATCGGAAGCCTGGAAGGCGGGATTATGATGGCGCGTTTGTACAAGAATGTGGCCCCTTTTGAAGTAATGGCTCGTCAGCTGTTAAAGCGGATTGATGAGTTGAGGAATAAGTAAAGACATTCTTTGACAAATCTTGTGGTCAACCCAAAACAAGCGTTTTTTACTATCGTGAACCTTCTTCGGCGGTTTCTTCTTTTTGGTTGACTCACACACGGGATTGGTCAGAGAACCAATAAAGGAGCAATAATTTTTTTTGCTCCTAGCTAGACCAATCGGTCTTTTTTAAAAAAGAAAAATGCAAACAAAAGAAAGAACAGAAGTGATCCAATCTATTCGGCCAGCAGAAAAGCATGTGGTGGCTCCTTATCCCTTTTCTATGCGTATGCTGCGGTTTGGTTTTGCTACGCTAGGTCGGCTTTTTCCCAAGCCTGCTTCCAAACTGGCTTTTCGTCTTTTTACCACACCCAGAAAAAGAGCACAGCACAAAACCACCGATGCGATTTTAGAAAAAGCCAGCGTTTTTGAATTTCTCTATGGCCAGCAAATGCTGAAAGGCTACCAATGGGGAACCGGCGAACGAACGGTTTTATTGGTTCATGGCTGGGAGTCTCGCGGAACAGCCTTGCGGGCTTTTGTTC
Organism: uncultured Saprospiraceae bacterium; assembly: GCA_938015925.1. Lineage (GTDB taxonomy): Bacteria > Bacteroidota > Bacteroidia > Chitinophagales > Saprospiraceae > CALLVY01. The sequence goes on along the minus strand of CALLVY010000779.1, from coordinate 1,189 downwards.
CATTACTACTAGAAAAGGGCTTTAAAGTAGTGGCCTTTGATGCACCAGCTCACGGAGATTCTGGTTTTAAGCAAACGACTTTGCCCCATTTTAGTGGAGCGGTCCGGGCGATCATCAATCGATTGGATGGCGTATATGGTATCATTGGACATTCCTTTGGTGGAGCTACCACGGTTTTTTCTATGGCTGTAATGGATACAGCTATTCAAGTAGAGCGACTCGTTTTGGTTGCCACTCCTTCCAATTACAGAGCGATGTTCCAGCAATTTCTAAATGCAATCAATGCTTCTTCTAGTGTAACTCGTCTTTTCCACGATAAGATAAGTTCGATTTTAAATTTTCCTTTTGAAGAAGCCAATGTCGATAAATTGTTTCCAAGAGATAGAGTAGGGGAATTGTTGGTTGTTCATGATCGGAATGATCCTATTGTCCCTTTTTCGCAAGGTGAGAAAATTGCCAATAGCAAGCCCAATAGCCGCTTATTGATTTCAGAAGGATGGGGACATTTTGCTTTGATGAAGAATCAGGAAGTGATAGAAAAAGTCAGTGAGTTTATTGCAGCCCCCAAAGCGGTCTTTTTGGGTAGATAAAAGCAAGGAGTAAATAAGACCGTAAAATCCATACATCAAAATAATCAAAACCATCAATATGGAAACCATTTCAAGAATAGAAACCAAAGAACAAATAATTAAGGTCTGGCAGGAAATCAACCAACTGGTTGTGGATGCCGTAATGCCGATGTCAGAGGAAGAATGGTCTGCACCGCGAGGAGACAAGTGGTCTCCGGCGGGGATTGTGGAGCATTTATTTATTAGTGCGAATCCTGTTTCTTCTGCATTGAAAATTCCTAAGGAAATGTTGGAGTTACAATTTGGCTGGTATCAGGGAACGCCGCGGTCTTATAATTCTCTAAAATTTGTCTATAATGACATGCTGAAAAATACGCCCATTCCTAATAATCCTTTTGGCCCCAAGGGAGGAAAGAGTAAAGCAGAGTTGTTGCAAAGTTGGCAGATGGTGAAAGATAAGATTCCGACGAGGTTAGACAATTGGACGCCGGAGGATTTGGATCGCTATACCATTCCTCATCCGATTTTGGGGCCTTTTAGTGTTCGGGAAATGTTGTTTTTTACGATTTTTCATACGGAGCATCATTTGATGCAGTTGCGGGGGTAGGGGGATTTTGTTT
>CALLVY010000778.1 GCA_938015925.1 uncultured Saprospiraceae bacterium | reverse complement strand
TTTTTCATTGTCAAAGTCTTGGATAATCGCCGCGGCCGCTTTCATGTTTTTACCCAACTTTCTACCCAGGGTTTTAAAGTTAGCCTTGACTTTCTTTTTGACCAAACCAGCGGTGTCCGTGATGTATTCGATTTCTTTGATATTGACTTCTGCCAAGACCAAATCTTTGATGGCTTCCACTTGTTTTTGGAAGTCCGCATCTAGAACCGGTAAAAGTATTTTTTGCAAAGGCTGTCGTACCCGAATGTTTTCTTTTTTTCTTAAAGACAAAACCAAAGAAGAAATGCGCTGTGCATAATCCATTCGTTGTTCGAGCGCCTTATCAATTGCAGATTCGTCTGCCTCCGGAAATAAAGCGAGGTGAACGGATTCTGAATCTTCAAACTTAGTCGCATCATTGAGGTTTCCATAAAGCCACTCTGAGAAGAAAGGAGCGACTGGAGCCATCAATTTAGTCAACGTATTCAAACATTGATACAGCGTTTGATAAGCTGCAATTTTATCCGTAGAATAATCTCCTTTCCAGAAACGTCTTCTGCACAAACGGACATACCAGTTACTCAGATGCTCATCTACAAATTCCTGGATTTTACGAGTCGCACTAGTAGCTTCATAAGCTGCATAATCTACTTCCACTTCTTTGACCAAAGTATTTAGTAAAGAAATAATCCAACGATCAATCTCCTGTCGATCCGCCATAGGGATAGGGGCTTCTTTTTGTAAGAAACCATCAATATTAGCGTAAAGCGAAAAGAAAGAATAGGTATTGTATAAAGTACCGAAGAACTTACGACGCACTTCTTCTATCCCATCTACACTAAATTTCAAATTGTCCCAAGGTGGAGCATTGGAGATCATATACCAGCGAGTCGCATCAGCGCCATACTTTGCTAGTGTTTCAAAAGGCTCCACAGCATTGCCCAGACTCTTTGACATTTTTCGACCATCCGCCGCTTGTACCAAACCATTGGAAACCACATTCTTAAAAGCTACACTATCAAAAACCATCGTACCGATAGCATGCAAAGTATAAAACCATCCCCGCGTTTGATCTACGCCTTCTGCGATAAAATCAGCTGGATAATTTCTTTCAAATTTTTCTTTATTTTCAAAAGGATAATGCCATTGTGCATAAGGCATAGAACCACTATCAAACCAAACGTCGATCAAATCTAGTTCGCGTTTTAACGTTTCTCCATTAGCACCTACCAAAACAATATCATCGATAAAAGGTCGGTGCAAATCTTCTGGAACACTTTGCGATAAGCCCAATTTTTCATTGGCCAATTCAATCTCCTTTTGTAAGTCTGCGATAGAGCCAATACATTTTTGTTGGCTGCCATCTTCATTGCGCCAGATCGGTAAAGGAATACCCCAGTATCGCGAACGCGAAAGATTCCAGTCCTGTAAATTTTCCAACCATTTTCCAAAGCGACCTTCTCCTGTACTGGCAGGTTTCCAGTTGATGGTTTTATTGAGCTCCACCATCCGTTTTTTCATCGAAGCAGCTTTGACAAACCAACTGTCCAGCGGATAGTAAAGGATCGGCTTTTGTGTTCTCCAACAGTGTGGATAATTGTGCGCGTATTTGGCGACGTTAAAAGCCTTCCCATCTAATTTTAATCGTACCGAGATATCAATGTCTACAGAAATATAATCTGGGTCGTCTTTATAGTTTTTGACATAGCGATTGGAAAACTCTCCGGCATTATCAATAAACTTTCCTTGTTTAGTTACTAAAGTCAAAGCACCGATTCCAGCAGCCCCAGCTGCACGTCTATCATCAGCACCAAAAGAAGGAGCAGTGTGTACGACACCCGTACCATCTTCGGTCGTAACAAAATTAGAAGAGATCACTCGGAAAGCATCGGTCGCTCCATTGACGGGCTCGATTGGATTTCCAAAGGGCATTAATTGTTCGTAGCGAAGATCCTCCAATTGAGTTCCAAGGATCGCTTCGCTTTGTTCCAAAATAACCGGTTGCTTTTTGCCTCCAAACCACTTGCCCACCAAGTCAGCGGCCAAGATCACACTTACCGGAGCATCCGTATACGGATTATTGGTTTTTATTTTTACGTACTTGATTTTTTTTCCAACAGTCAAGGCAGTATTAGAAGGAAGCGTCCAGGGAGTTGTCGTCCAGGCGAGTATACGGACATCCTCTTTTTCATCGTCGTATAAAAACTCGGATTGCTCAGAGCGGGTAACTTCAAACATGGCCACCGCGGTGGTATCCTTGATTTCTTGATAAGCGCCAGGCATATTTAGCTCATGCGTACTCAATCCTGTACCTGCTGCCGGAGAATAAGGTTGTACGGTATAGCCTTTATATAACAAATCTTTGTCGTAAAGCTGTTTGAGTAACCACCAAACAGATTCGATATATTCATTTTCGAAGGTGACATAAGGATTGTCAAGATCGACCCAGTAACCCATTTTTTGAGTTAGGTCATCCCACATGTCCTTATAACGCATTACGGTTTCGCGACATTTTTCATTGTATTCGTGAACCGAAATTTTGGTACCAATATCTTCTTTGGTAATGCCCAATTCTTTTTCCACACTCAACTCAATCGGCAATCCATGTGTATCCCAGCCTGCTTTCCGATCTACTCGTTGGCCTTTCATGGTATGGAATCGGCAAAAAATATCTTTGACCGAACGCGCCATTACGTGGTGAATTCCCGGTTTTCCATTGGCAGAAGGAGGTCCTTCATAAAAAACATAGCTATTCTCAGGATCGCGTTGATCCATGCTTTTGCGGAAGATGTCTTGATCTTGCCAGAACTTTAGGATCGTCTTGTCTATTTCTGGTAAATTGAGGTTTTTAAACTCCTTGTACATAGTTGATATTTAAATATATTCTCTTGAATTGGTGGCAAAGGTACTCAGTAATGAGGAAAAAATAACTAAGACCAATCTACTTGTTCTTTTGACTTTTAAAAGCATTTAAAAATTTAACAATAACTAGGGCTATTCTTAATTTTGAAAACCCTCTTAAAAATCAAAATAAAGGCTTGTGTCGAGTTTGTCGAGAGGCGCATCTTGGCCCCACTTATTTAATCCTCATTACTAAACAAAAAAGCTCTGACAAATTCTTAAATCTGTCAGAGCTTTTTGTTTATTCTAAAATAATCAGCGCATCACAGATTGTGGTTCAATCTTTGAATAATAATGCTAATAATTATCTTTACGGAATTCCTATCCATTATTAATTTTTTTTGGATCAAAAAGTGACGGGGAAACAAGTTCAAATGACTCCCTCAGCGTCCTAAATCTACACTAAATCTATTAATAAAACAAGATTTAAGTAGGATCGTTCCAATTCTATTGTAAGAGACAGGATAAAGATTTATTCCAACACCAAAAACTGATTAATATGGGACCTCTATGGGGCATTGATTTAGGCGGCACTAAAATCGAAGGCGTTATTCTCGAAGATCGAGAAACGACTAATGTATTTAAAAGGTTGCGAATACCTACCGAGGCTCATAAGGGCTATGATCATATTATAGATCAGATTGCCAGAGTATTGGAAGTTTTGACTTCAGAAACGGGCATTAAACCTGGCCGTTTGGGAATTGGAACGCCGGGGGCTTTGGAGCCTTCTACCCAATTGATGAAAAACTGCAATACTACGGTATTGAATGGTCGGGCATTTAAACGAGATCTGGAAATCGCATTGGGTTTACCCGTTTTCCTGGCCAATGATGCCAATTGTTTTGTCATGGCGGAATCTCATATGGGAGTCGTACCAGATGAAGTTCCGGATGCGGCGGTAATCTTTGGAGCCATCTTGGGCACTGGTGTTGGCGGTGGTTTGGTGGTCAATGGCAAAATCATCAATGGTCGGCAAGGAATCGCTGGTGAGTGGGGACATAATTTTTTGGATAAATCTGGCGGGAATTGTTATTGTGGTAAAAGAGGTTGTGTAGAAACCGTTATCTCCGGTCCAGCACTGGAGAAATACTATGAAAATTTAATGGGCATCCATTTAGACTTATCAGAAATTATCGAACGCTATAAGAAAGGGGACGATGAGGTCGCTGAAAAAACGGTTAAGCGATTATTGGAATTCTTTGGAAAAGGAATGGCCAATGTGATTAATATTCTCGATCCGGATGTTATTGTATTAGGAGGTGGCCTGGGGAAAATTGATTTATTGTACTCTGAGGGGCTTTGGGAAGTAGAGAAGCATGTGTTTAATGATCGTTTGGAAACTAAATTTTTGAGACCAAGCTTAGGAGATAGTGCTGGGGTCTTTGGTGCGGCACTGCTTTAGGGGCTTTCCAATGAAGACTTGTTCAATGCAATCGCCTTTACAGGCCTTGTAATATTCCTTTTAAAGTCTTCTACAAATCATTATCTTTAAGCCATGTTGAAAACAGAGGACCTGGCTTTTTCTTATCGCGGTGAATCCACCATACATTTTCCCGATATTCATTGCCAACGTGGCGAACAGTGGCTTTTACTAGGACAATCTGGTAGTGGCAAGACCACTCTATTGCACCTGCTAGGAGGATTGCGAACCATCCAAAAGGGAAAAATAGAAATCAACAAGACCGATTTAAGCCAACTCAGCGGCGCCGCTCTAGATCATTTTCGTGGACAAAACATTGGGATTGTTTTTCAACAAGCTCATTTTGTACGTTCCTTAAATGTAGCAGAAAATTTATTGCTGGTACAAAAACTAGCAGGCCGTCCTTCAGACCTTCCACACATCAAATCCATTTTAGATCGACTTCATCTTGCTCCAAAATTATACGCTCAATCTGAAAATCTGAGCCAGGGAGAAAAACAACGCGTTGCTATCGCCCGAGCACTAGTCAATAAACCCGGATTGATATTGGCGGACGAACCTACTTCTGCTTTGGATGATAGCAATTGTTTGGAAGTGATCCAATTATTGGAAGAACAGGCACGCGAAGAAAATGCAGCATTGCTAATCGTTACCCATGACAATCGATTGCGAGAAGTTTTTAAAAAACAAATAATCCTGTCTTAATCCCTAAATAAAGATGAACCTTCTCAAACTCAGTTGGAAAAACCTGACCTATAAGCCACTCAATATGATATTGAGTTTGGTTTTGTTTGCACTGGGTACGGGCCTGGTGGCACTCCTGCTTTTACTCAACACCCAATTGCAAAAACAATTTGAGCAAAATCTGGCAGGAGTAGATTTGGTCATTGGTGCAAAAGGAAGTCCCTTACAATTGATACTGAGTAGCATGTATCACATTGATGCTCCAACGGGTAATATTTCTGTAAAAGAAGCCAAACCATTTCTCAATCCTAAACATCCTTTAATCAAAGATGCACTGCCCTTATCAATGGGAGACAGTTATCAAGGTTATCGAATCATTGGGACGACTTACGAGATACTTGAGTTTTATAAGGCGAGTATCGCACAAGGAAAATTATGGGAAAAAACTTTTGAAGTAACGCTTGGCGCAAAAATAGCACAAGACCTAAATTTGAAAATTGGCGATGAATTTAAAAGCTCTCATGGTTTCGTCATTGATGACAATCTGACCCATGATGATGCCAGTTCATTTGTTGTAGTGGGAATTTTAGAAAGTACGGGTTCGGTGATTGATCAACTGATACTAACAGATACCAGAAGTGTTTGGGAAGTACATGATCACGGCGCACATGAAGCTTCAGAAGAAGCATCTTCCGAGAACCACAACCACAATCACGATCACGATCATGCCCACGGCGACCACGATCACCACGATCATGCCTCCCCTGCTCCAGCATCTCCAAAATCATTTTTGGAAGAACCCGATCAACAAATTACCGCACTCCTTCTCCGTTTTAAAAATCGGGGCTATCAATCGCTCAATATGCAGCGCAACATCAATGAAAATACCGATCTGCAAGCCGCCACACCGGCCATAGAAATCAATCGACTTTATTCCATGATGGGCGTAGGTACAGATACCTTACAAGTCTTGGCAATGGTGATTGTATTTGTTTCTGCTTTGAGTGTCTTTATTGCCTTGTTTAGCTCTTTAAAAGAACGCAAATATGAATTGGCTTTGATGCGGGTATCCGGAGCTTCGCGAGGTACCTTATTTAGCCTGCTGATTCTGGAAGGTGTTTTGTTGGCGATACTCGGTTGTATCCTTGGTTTGATTTTGAGTCATGGATCAATGAGCCTGTTGTCAGACTATTTGGAAGAATCCTATCGTTATCCATTTACCGGTTGGATGTTTTTGAAAGAAGAAGTCTGGTTGATCGTCGGAGCATTGATTATTGGTTTTGTAGCGGCCTTAATCCCTGCAATACAAGCTTCCAGAACGGATATTTCGGAGACTTTAACGAGTTCTTAATAGAAGAAGCTAATTATTAAGTATAAATTGGAGTTAGAAGATTTGAGATAAAAAGAATCAAATAGAATAGTATGAATTATAAAATATGTTTATTGGCATTGGCTTTTTTGATGACGGGATTTAATTTGTCTGCGCAGGCAGAGGAAGAAGAAGTTACGACACCGAGTGTATGGAAAACCCTGGCTAAGATTACTTATAAAAAGCAATTCGATGAATTGATGGGCTTTAAAGTGGATGTACCCGTATTTAGCAAAGTCGTCAAAGAATTAGCTGGAGAAGAAATCACTGTCCGGGGGTATATTATTCCCATCGAAGGTTATAAAAGCCACACGGAATTTATCTTATCTGCCTATCCCTACAATATGTGTTTTTTCTGTGGCGGTGCCGGCCCGGAAACCGTTATGGAAGTGAGTGCCCTGGAAGGCATCGAATACACTGCCGAAGCCATTCAGATCAAAGGCATCCTGCGCCTCAATGATACCGACATCAATAAAATGATGTATGCTTTGGAACAAGTAGAATTGGTTCAATAAAACAAGTCCGCTAATGTTTGATTTTTTTACCAAAGGAAAAAGGAGGCGTGCCGAAGGCATGGAAAATGCAGCGAGGCAATTGGGGATGACTTATGCCGCGAAGGATGAATATGGCTACAAATCCTTATTGGGTGATTTTAAATTATTCCAAAAAGGAACAAGTAAAAAGATTGTTAATTTACTCCAAAAGAAAGAGGCAGAACTGGACTTAGAAATTTTTATTTTTGATTACCACTATGTGATCAGTACCGGTAATTCTTCCGTCAGATATAAGCAAACTGTTTTCTTCGTCAAATCATCAAAACTAGGACTCCCACAATTTTCTCTAAAGCCCGAACATTTCTTTCACAAGATAGGAACCTATCTAGGGATGCAGGATATTGACTTTGAAAGTCATCCAGAATTTTCTGATCAATATTTATTAAAAGGAGAAGACGAAGATTTGATTCGAGAGAAATTGGATGAAAATTTCCGAAACTTTTTTACCATTGAAAAAAACTGGTGCTTAGAAGGCTTGGGATATTTCATGGTTTTTTATGCTCATAATAAATTGTTGCCTCCAGCAGAAATCACAAATTTTTATACCAAAGGAAGAGAAATTTATAAGCTGTTGAATACTTAGTGTACTTAAGTCGAAGGCTCCGTGCGATTAGTAGATTTTCTTTCCAATAAAATTGCAATTCCTCTTTATTTTGAATAAATTTTCAAAAAAACCAACCATGCATCAGAAAGACAAATATAAAAGAGCCCGCAAGAGAGTAAAAGCCAAAAAAGGATTTTATGGTCACTTGAGTTCCTACGTTTCTACAGGAATTTTCTTTTTTGCTATGAATATGCTGACGGACCCGGGTGAAATTTGGTGGTACATTCCAATGCTGGCATGGGGAATAGGTTTGGGGATTCATTACATGACTGTTTTTGGTTTGCCAGGAACAGATATACTTTCTAAAGAATGGGAAGATCGAGAAATGGATAAAGAGTTGCGGCGAGTAGGATATGAGCCAGAGCAAGAAATCTACGAGGAGGATTATCTGGAAACGTCGGAAGAAGATGAATTGGATTTAAGAGAAATTCAACGAGAGCGACGTGGACGCGGATTGGATGAGGGAGGAGAATTTGTTTAAGTAACGCAGAATAATAAGCGATAAAAGAGGGAGCAAAAACCATGGTTTTTGCTCCCTTTCGTTTAATACCTTAATGAAGCTGTTTGAAAATGGGGGTTGAAATTAGCTGAAATGACCGAATGATCCCGCAGGATGACTGAGCGATCCCGTAGGGTGATGTATGACAAACCGACAACGGAGGTTCATAAGGCTCTGCCGCACTAATACATCAAGTGAAGGAACCGCGAGACCGACGCAGGAGGTCCATGAGTGATAACGAACTAAAGCGGACGGGAGGCTAAATACAATGCATTAAACGAAAGAACCGCTAAGCGGACGAGATGGCCTTGCTTGTCAATGACTTGTCAAGAAAGCATTGAGGGCTTTTTTAAACAACTTCAACATTTAGGCAATGAACTTACCTCGCTCCGCGGATCAATTCCTGACACCTCTTGATCTTTTGTTTTAAGGTAACATTGCCAGGTTTAATACGCAAGGCTTCTTGATAATTCTCCAGCGCAAATGGATAGCCCAGCGCCTTAACAAAGATATCTCCGTCTTTGATGAAATTGACATAAGCGACTTCCAGTTTTCCGGCAATTGGATAGCGCTTGCTTTGCGCTAAAGCATCATCAAAGTTTAAATTTTTCGCCGCTATATATTTTCTTTTGGCATCAATGTATTTGTATTTTCCCTGTTCTTCATAGGCTTCAAGGGCGTTTTCAAAATCATTTTGTAGTACCTGATTTTTACCTTTGGAACTAGTACCGTGTAACATAAATTTCTAAACATTTTGAACATGCCTTTTTATCCTACTCTTCGTGCTTCCCTTCCGCTTGCACGGTTCCCTCACTTCAAGCGCTGTCGCACTTGTCCCTGCGGGATCGTTCACTCATTCCCCTTAATAGCT
>CALLVY010000777.1 GCA_938015925.1 uncultured Saprospiraceae bacterium | reverse complement strand
AGCGATCTTGTTCGATTACAATTCCTTGTCCTTTAAGTCCCGCAGAATCAGCTTCATTTGAAGCGTAAAATAAACCTAAGGTAGGGCCACATGTTGGGAATTCTCCTCCGTTGGAATAGGCTCCTCCTCGAAAGCCTGCTCCACTTACATCGATGTCTCCTTTTAGGTTTAGCGTATCTGCGAAGAATGCCAATACTCCTCCAGTGTTGTTGTCCCATGCTTTACAAGTTAAATTTTCCACATGGGCATTTCCTAGATTAGGAACAAGAATCAATTGTAAGTTTTGCAGGTCATAGGTTTTTTGCAATTGAAATTTCAAGAGTATTTTATTTCCTTGAATCGCTTCTATTTGATTGAATTCATAATTTCCTGCATTTCCGTAATTGATAATTTCTCCAAAGCCTAAAGTATCTTTCAGGTTCGCTACTGCTCCTTGTGCTTGGTATAAGAGTACGGTGTCGCCGACTGTAAAAGGAGAAGGATTCGGAAGTATTAAAGCATTACCACATAAGTTTTCTACCTGAGCGTATTGGTTGATAATTCCTTGTATGGTTCCATTTGTTAAGGGAGAGAAAGCGGTTGCAGGAATGATTTTGGGAAACTGGAAGGAATTGATAGGATCCCCAGCATGATAGGCATTTTTATTAAAGTCTGCAGCGAATCCTAATTCATTGGGTTTTTCAATTACAGAAAGAGAATCTGAATCTGAGTTATGAATAAAATAAATTTTTTGATCTGGTCCTAGTTTGAGTCCGCCGCCATCTTTATCAGATTGGTGTAGAGAAGTTGTGCTGCCACTAGAAAAATCATATTGTAATAATTTTACATCGTGGACAACTCCTCCATATAACTTACTCCCATCTGGTGACCATTCAATATCATAAATAGGAAAAGCTTCTTCAAAGATTATTTGTGGATTACTAAGTATTCCAGAAGTTGCGTCAAAATCAAATACGATTACCCTATATGTGTCAATAAAGCAGATTGCTACTTGCTTAGACATTGGAGAATATCTCATGCTAAAAGTTCTGTTACCAAATGAAATCAGAAATTCATTGGTCCAGATAATGCCACAGTCGGTAATGGTATAGACCTGAATACTGATGCTACCAGAGCTTTCTGGTTGGGTGGTTAGCAACCAGTAATCTTCGGAATTGGTTTTGGGGATGGTGTGCATTCCTTCGAGTACTTCGGATTGCAAGAGGATGTTTTTTCTATCACTTAATATTTCGCCTTTTCCAACATCTGCTGCGAGATCAACAATTGAATAATGGAGAGATTCTTCATGACAACTGGATCCGGTACCATTGCTAAAAACATAATACTGATTTTTATTTCCTGGTACGGGTGCTATCGCAGCAGCATTCGCTGAAGATGCACAAGCTGATAATCCGTTGCCATTTTTAATGATCTCATGATTTTGATTAAAAACAGTTTGACCATTGGTGTAAAATAAAAAATCTCCAGTTGGATCATCGACCACCATCGCCATGCCTTCAAGGCTGGAATTTTTGTGCTGATTGTTAACTGGACTAGGTAGATTGGTAGTCGGAGAGAATTGGATACCTACACCTCCTTTACCAAACCACCAAAGGTGATTGTGCAATTGGGCGTATATAGATAAGCTTGGTGCAATTAAAAAGAAAAAAAATAGAAACATTTGGTTGTGGAGTAGTCGTTTCATAAATTCCATTATTTATTAAATGAGGACTCTAACAAGCCGTTAACTTTTTGTACCTTAGAAGGATTCAAGAACAAGCTAGCCCTACAAACATAAATTTTAGAATTGGAAATATTAAGGTTAACCAACTGACAAAAAACAGCTAAAACCTTTTTGGAAATAGCTGCTTTCTGAATTTTTTTTCTTAAAAACAACTGATAATCAATTACTTATGATAATTGTATGTTTTGATTTAACCCATATTAAATGCCTTCCTCAAAAATTTTTATACTCCTTCAATCGCTTTCTAAAAAGGAATTGAAACGTCTGCAAGACTTTCTAGAATCTCCTTATTTTAACAAGAGTGCACTCCTTGTAAAACTTTTTGGTTATCTGAGAAAGTACCATCCTGAATTTCAGCATCCTAAATTGTCGAAGCAATCCATTCATAAATTTTTGCAGCCAGATAAGAAGTTTAACAGCAAATTTGTCAACGATCGTTTTAGTGACTTAAGTAAATTAATCGAGCGTTTTTTAAAAATTAGTTATTTGGAACAGGAGGGAGAGGGGCGAGATAGTATTCTGCAATTGGCAAGTTTTCAGGAAAGAGGCTTAAATGAACTGTTCGAAAAAAACAGCTTAAAAAAAATAAAAACTATTGAAGAATCCACTACGGTTAGCAGAAAAGAAATTCAGAATCTGTGGGAACTTTACCATCAATTCTATTTCCGACCTGCCATAAACCTGAAGTTAAATGGTAAGGATTATTTGAAAGGAGCAATGGGTAACCTGGATTTGTATTATGTATTATTAAAGCTAAGTTATAGTTGTGATCTTATTTCTAGAGGGATTACTTATTCGGAACAACAGGAAATTCCTTTTTTGAATAGCCTACTTTCGAATTTGAATCAACTGGAATTGCAGCATCCTTTATTGAAAATTTATGGCCCTTTATTGGAGTTATTTAAAGATGGATTTAATCCAGTTTCTTTTGAAAAATTAATTCAGGAGTATCGCCAATCATATTATTTGATGGGACAATTTGAAAAGACGACACTTTTGTTGAAATTAATTGGAATTGCTCATAGAGAATACTTGTCAGGAGATTTAGTACAGATAGAAAATTGTTTTCAGTTGTATAAATTTGGAATAGAAAAAGAGGTTGTTCTAACAGAGAAATTAGCTTCAGGTTTTACGTTTTTAAATGTTGTAACGACAGGTGCCATTACTAAGAATTTTAATTGGATTGAAAAATTTATTGAGGATAAAAAAGGATTATTAGAGAAAAGCCAAAAGGAAACAACATTGCAACTCTCCAAAGCTTATATTTTATTTTACCAAAATAATTTTAATGAGGCTCATGAAATTACTCACTTGATTCTTTCAAATTCGGCTACCCATAAACTTCGTATTAAGTCATTGATGATTCGATGTCTTTACGAAATGTATAAAGCTGAATATTCTTATAAGAGTGTTTTGTTTGCTGGAATGGAAGCGTTTGGCCGGTTTTTATCTAGGGATCAGAAATATTCTCAATCTCGAATAACAGCTTATCAAAACTTTATTATTGCCATAAAAAACCTTTGTCAAATCATTCCTTTAAAAGACGATCAATCGATAAAAAAGAAAATAGACATTGCTGATAAGATAAAAAAACTTCAACCCATTTTTGCACTTCCTTGGCTATTGAGTAAGTTGGAAGAATTTTAAAATTAATTAACCTTTCTTATTATTTCCCCATTTTTTTCTCAAAGTATCTAATATTTCTGCTGACCTGGACTTTAACTATGAACAAGGAAATGAATTGTTCTTGATTCGCTTCTTTGTTTTAGCTTATGCATAAGCAAATTTGTATTCCGGTTTGGCCTAACCATTATTATGAATTTTATTTTATTTTTTAACCTTTTTCTAGATTTTTCTAGAGAAAATTAAATCAATAATTAAATGAATTTTAATCAAAATATTGGGACTTTGACTATAATTATAAATGTCCATTTTCCTCAAAGTGAAAATGTAGAAATGAAAGCAAATAGAAATTTTGAATCGAAAGAAGAGGAAGGTACTTTGAGAGGGAAAAAAATAAATTTTTGGGATGCCGTTTTTTCAATAGGACATGAAGATTTAATCGATGGTAAGGATAATGGAAATGGAGATGATGTGATCATTGACCAGATAGGACAGGTTGATGACTAATACAGATTGACTTGATGCCTAAAAAAAAATGCCAGAGACTATTCAATAGTCTCTGGTATTTTTTTGTTTTAACCAAATCTTTTAATAAGGCTCAATTCGAGACTTTGTTACCTCTCTTCCCTACCATCAAAGCTTCTTAAAAATCCCAAACAACTCATTCCCCATCCGCGGCTTAATAGAGTTGTGACATTCCTCAAACACCTGCACCTCAAAATACGGGGACAAATAGCCCAAGTACTCTTCCCGCGTCCCACCAAAAGGTCTTTTGCCATTGTCCACTAAAGGATGCTTAAACCAGAGGCCGACCAGTTTTCCCTGCGGCTGGAGTAGTTCGCTCATACGCTGGGCATAGCGGCTTCTGTTTTCTGGAGTCGGTTCGAAGGAACAGAAAAAAGTTTGTTCCAAAATCAAATCAAAGGAATCCTCGAAGGTGAAAAAATCGGCTTGTATCAATTGATCTTCTGGGAAGTCGGGCAATCGGTTTTTAAAAGCTTCCAGCGGTCTTTTGGAGATGTCTAAGACCTGTACCTTTTTAAAACCCTGTTGGAATAAATATTCGGCTTCATAGGCATTGCCAGCTCCGGGGATTAAAATTTTTAGTTCTTTGTTTTCTAATTGATCGATGTAATTTTGGAGTGGGAGGGAAGGGTATCCAATGTCCCAACCCGTCTTTTTTTCATCATAGCGAGTCGACCAGTAATTTTCTTCTGTATTATTCATGGATAGTTGTTTTATAGATGCTTGGACTTTTCCGCTTACAAGGTTTGTAAATTAATTGCCTAAATTTAAGCAAGAATTCTTAGATAGAACAGATTATTTGAAAACAAGTTCTAAACAGAAGATCCATGAAAGAATTACAAATCCTCTTTTTTTTATTCCTTGGCTTCTGCCTCGGGATTCTGGCTTGTACAAGTGCAACTACCAAAAGGGGAAATACGGATAAAGTAAATACCGAAGCGCAAAGCCCAAGTCCAGACCTTCCTCTTTCCACTCCAACACTTATCCAAACCTCAGATAGTCTCCATGATTCCCGAGACGGAACGATTTATCCGACGTTCCAAATCAATTCTCAAATATGGATGGCAGAAAATTTACGATACCAAACACCCGATTCCAAAACCAATCCT
>CALLVY010000776.1 GCA_938015925.1 uncultured Saprospiraceae bacterium | reverse complement strand
TATTCTCCTAGAAGTTGAGGCATTATTTACCTTTGATCTTGACAAAATAGTATTAAACGCTTCAAATGTAAAGCATTTTACCACAAATTACCACATCTTCCCACCCATTTTGCAAAAAAAAGTTTTCCACAATTGCGCTTTAAGCCACATAAAAAGAGAAACTAAATTATTTGCGTACACTTTATCATTAATACGATTTTACAAAGTTCTTTTTAGTTGATTCTAATCTATTTAAACATGATAGATTTTGATCAAATATTCCCACTTTTTTCCAAAAAAGCATTTTTTCTTGGTTTTCCTTATGTTAGTATCTGCAAAATAGAAACCGACAAAGGAGGTTTATAAAATAAACCGCCGAAGAAGATTCCCGATAGTAATTGAGAGATCTCTCGTCCCATTCCCTTTGTGAGTCCTATTAATTTTTTATCGACTTCTTTGTTTGCTGAGGAGCATAAGAATTGAAAAAACTTTGCCATTTCATCTGCAAAACACCAAGAATAGCTTCACTTACAATGCTTGTATTCATTTTCGAAGTCCCTTCTACCCTATCTATAAATGTAATTGGAACTTCTTTGATTTTATAGCCCAGAGAATAAGCGGCAAATTTCATCTCTATTTGAAAAGCATAGCCTACGAATCGAATTTTTTTAAGGTCAATGTTTTCTAATACCTTTCTGGAGTAACACACAAAACCAGCGGTCGGATCTTTGACCGGCATCCAGGTCATCATTCGTACATAAACGGAAGCTCCGTAAGACAAAAAGATTCGATCCCATGGCCAGTTTTTCACATTTCCTCCTTTGGTATAGCGAGATCCAACGGACAAATCTGCACCGCCTTCTGTACACGCACGACTTAGTCGGACTAAATCCTTTGGATCATGAGAAAAATCAGCATCCATTTCAAAGATATAATCATAGCCATGATCCAATCCCCATTCAAAGCCCTTGATATAGGCCGTTCCCAAACCTAACTTTCCTTCCCGTTCTACGAGATAAAGCATTTTTGGAAATCTATTGCGCAAATCTTCCACGATCTCAGCCGTACCATCTGGTGAGCCATCGTCTACGACGAGCACATCAAAGGACACCTCAAGATTGAATACCGCTTCAATAATATTGGCGATATTCTCTTTCTCATTATAAGTAGGAATTATGACTAGACGCTTTATCAATTTTCAAGAATTAACGGTAAACAGATATACACCATTAGACAGGAATTCGTTCAAACGGAACCTTTCTTAGGATAGACATTAAAATATTAAATGGCTAATATATCAATAATATTGGTTATATACCGGAAAGCAAGACGAATTGTTCCGGCTTTGGGCGGGTATTTTTTATTGAATTTCCTTGGTCTTCTCCAGATCGAACAACTGCGATTCTATCTCACCGCATTAGGAAAGTGCAGGAAACTGAAGCGGGTCGTTTTCACTCATTATATTATAAATGGTTTCAAAGACATCCTCTGGATTGGGTTTTGTAAAATAATCTCCATCTGAACCATAAGGCGGACGGTGCGCTTTGGCCGTTAAGGTAATCGGAGCAGCATCCAAGAAGCGATAGCCATTCTGTGTTTCCAAAACTTCTTGCATCATGTAAGAGGTAGCTCCACCAGGAACATCTTCATCCATAAAAACGATGCGATTTGTTTTTTCCAAAGATTGTACGATGCTGTGTTCAAGGTCGAAAGGCAAAAGCGTTTGTACATCTATAAGCTCTACAGAAATTCCAGCATTGGCCAAGAGGCGAATACCTGCCTGAGCGACTCTAACACAACTTCCATAAGTCACCAAAGTAACATCCGCTCCTTCTTGAAGCACTTCAGGAACTCCCAAAGGCAATTTAAAGGCACTTAAATTTTCTGGTAATCTTTCTTTGAGTCGGTAGCCATTGAGGCACTCAATAATAATCGCCGGATCATTGGAATGAAGCATGGTATTGTAAAAACCTACAGCTTGGGTCATATTTCGAGGAACGCAGAGGTAAATCCCACGTAAGGAATGGATCATCATTCCCAATGGAGAACCTGAATGCCAGATCCCTTCCAAGCGGTGTCCACGCGTTCGAATAATTGCAGGGGCGCATTGTTGTCCATTGCTTCGATAACGCAAAGTTGCAAGATCATCGGTTAATGGTTGTAGACCGTATATTAAATAATCGAGGTATTGAATTTCTGCAATGGGTCTCAATCCACGCATGGCCATCCCAATGGCCGTTCCCATGATAGTCCATTCGCGAATCCCGGTATCAAAAACTCTTTCTTTTCCATATTTCTCTTGCAAACCTGCAAAACCTTGATTCACATCTCCAATATGTCCTACATCTTCACCGAAGGCAAAAAATTGGGGATTGTTTGCTAAGGTATGATCGAAAAATTTGTTGAGTATTTGAAAGCCATTGAGGACTGGTGAATCATCAGAGTATTTGGCGGGTACCGCTGGTACCTTTAATGCTGACTTGTCAGATTCACTGTAAAGGTGTGTATGATATCTTTGGTGGCCAATATTGTTGGCTCTTTGCAACCAACTGTGTAATTCGCTTAAGGTCTCTGATTTTTTCCCAACCAATACAAATGCTACTCTTCGCAAATGAGCAATGATTTCGGCGAATAAAGGATCTATCATTTTCTTTAAATCCTGCTGAATGCTTTTGATCTCTTCCACTTCTGAAAAGTCTACTACCAATCGTTCGAACAAAGAAAAGGCTTCTGCCAGATATATTTTTATTGGCTCATAATAATCACTCCAGGCATTATTCTTTGCCTGACGAACATATTTGCGAGCTTCTGCTTTAATACTTTCTATTTCACTTTCGGTAGCCAACTTACTATCTACCATCCATTCTGCCATTACTTTGATACAATCCAACTCCTTTTCCCATTCCAATCGATCGGAAGTTTTGTAGCGTTCGTGCGAACCAGAAGTAGAATGTCCTTGTGGTTGGGTGAGTTCTTCTATGTGGAAAAGTGCAGGAGTATGCGTTCGGCGCATTTTTTCAATTCCTTTATCATACATAGCACAAAGCTCTGGGTAATTCCAGCCTTTGGCATTGTAGATATCCATACCTTCCCCTTTTTCGTTTACCCGAAAACCTTCGAGGACTTCCGAAATACTTCCCTTGGTCGTTTGGTATTTTTTGGGAACAGAAATTCCGTAGCCATCGTCCCAAACAGAAATAGCCATAGGTACTTGGGTCACTCCTGCGGCATTGACGGTTTCCCAAAATATACCTTCAGAAGTACTGGCATCTCCAATTGTACAAAAACAAACTTCATTGCCATTTTCCGAAAAATCAGTGGTATCTCTCAAGTCTTCGCTTTCCCGATATTTTTTGGAAGCAATAGCCAATCCTAATCCTCGGGCCATCTGGCCACCGGTGCTAGAAATATCTGAAGAGGTATTGTACTGTGCGGTTTGTTTGACCCATTCGCCATACTTATCTACCATAGGAGTGGCATAGTGGCTATTCATCTGGCGGCCTCCAGAAAAAGGATCATTATCGTGATCGGCGTATAATTGAGCGAAAAAATCTTCAACGGTTGATAATTCAAGGGCAAACATCAAGGTCTGATCGCGATAGTATCCGGAGCGCCAATCGCCCTTTTTAAAAGCTCGAGCCATCGCTACTTGTGGTACTTCTTTGCCATCTCCGGTAATTCCAAATTTTGCTTTCCCGGTCAATACTTCTCGGCGGGCCAGCAAACTGGCTTCTCTACTAATACAACAAGTCCAAAAGTCTTTCAATACTTCTCTGACAAAAGAATTATCCTTTTGAGTTCCTTTTTCAACGATCTCATTAATTATTGGGCTATCAAACATACGCTTTAGTAAAGTTTGCAATTGTGGAATCACTCAAAAATGAGTGCCAATTGGTTAATATAAATAAGGTGTTGGATTTTTCGCTTTCAGGCCACAAAAATACAAAATTTTCCCCTGAATAAGGCTCATTTAGGGAAGTAAAACTTGAGGGAATAGAGCCAAATTTCAGAAAAACGCTCAACCCCATCCAAAGAACTATTAATCAATGACTTATAAATAACCATTAGTCATAAAGCCAGATAAGACTCAGCTATATACATAATGTGAGAAACAGGGATGGATCATTTTTTGTTGCCATTTTATGATTAGTGGCGTCAAAAGAAACCTAATAAACGTTACTAGTTAACAAAGTTTTAGTCTTAATGATATACTAGGCGGCTTGAACTTTGGGTTAGTAAATTCAAAGGGAGTTAATTGAAACTCTTAGAATTAAATCAACAGTTAATAGCCTCAAAATACTCAGGAATTGGATTTTTAGATCAAAAACCGGAGTATGCCGCTCTCATTAACTAATCATTAACTAATAAAAGCCTTTTTTGGCTTTTAATTTGAAATAAATAAGCTTAAATTTGTCTACGTACTTCTGCTTTAGCATTTAAAGCTTTGATTAACAAAAAAAAACATGAAATCCAAGATGAAAAATTTATGTCTAATGTTTTCCCTTCTATTTTTAGTTGCTAACGTAACTATCGCTCAGGTTGATGCTATTGCCACTGATTCTAAATCTGAGACAGAAGAAATCCTTACAGGGCCTCAAATGAAATTTGATTCTTATGAGGTTGATTATGGTGAAATTGAGCAGGGATCAGATCCTTATCGTTTTTTCAAATTCACTAATGTAGGTACAGAACCGTTACAAATTACAAATGCGAAAGGAAGTTGTGGCTGTACAGTCCCTACTTATCCTAAAGAGCCTATTTTTCCTGGTGAAACTGGTGAAATCAAGGTTCGCTACGATACTAAAAGAATCGGTGCTTTTGTAAAAAGAGTAACTTTAACGACCAATGAAAAATTGGCAGATAATACGCCAAAAGAAGGCGCTAAACTTACCATCAAAGGAAAAGTATTTAAAGCACCTGAGGAGCCAGAAGGAATTCCTTCTAATACGCCAAGTATTCTTACTCCAAATGGCAACTAATTATTGGTTCCATACCGCGCAATCTTAGCGCAAATAAAAAGCCTGAAGTCAAATTTGATTTCAGGCTTTTTTTTGGCTTAGTTTCCGGAAAAAGAAAACCCTTGCTTTACAGCAAGGGTCTCTAACCCAAACAAATAAACACAAAAACTACTTTTAAATAATTTTCTACTACAATGATAATATCTTTTGCCAAGTGCATCAATAGTAAGGCATATTTTCTGTGACATAGAAAAAACAAATCCCTTTTAATCAAACTATTGCAAAACATAACAAAACACTATAAAGACGTGTTTGGCTTTTTTATCATTTTATAAATTTATTACAACTCTTTTTGACTATTCTTTTCCCTTAAGTTCCATTGTTGGAATAAAAGACGCTTTGTAAAATACAATTAGCATGAGTCAGCTAATTTTTATTAATTAAACTCCTTCCTGCTAAAACAAAGATCTATCCTCTAAGTATCCTTATCTTTAGTTTCAAATTTAATAGTTATGTCTTCCAATAATTATCATAAAGCGCGAAAACGAGTGCGCGGAAAAAAAGGATTTTACTATCATTTAGCAGTTTATCTATCAGTAAGCCTTTTTCTTATTGCGATCAACTTGCTAACCAGTCCTTGGGATCCTTGGGCGAGCTATCCGATCTTGGGTTGGGGTCTGGTTTTGTTTTTTCACTATTTAGGGGCAATTGGAATTCCTTTTCTCAATTTGGATAAAAACTGGGAAGAGCGAGAAATTGAGCGCGAAGTTCAAAAAATGGAAAGAAAGAAATCCCTGTCTGCTCCTGACCAGGAAGATCATCTTCAACTCGATGAAAAATTGGAGCTAAAGGAGTTCAAAAAACTACGCGAAGAATGGGACGATCAGGAGTTTGTATAAGGTTCAAATAGGCTTGCTTTTTGGATCTTCTGCCTTCTAATTTTTTCCAAACACCAAAGTCTACTCTAATAGCTTTTTATCCTGCCTATCCGTTAGCTCATTTGTATTACATTCCTTACCTTGCGAGCCGCATATTTAATCACTAAAGAAAACTATGAGTAATTCTAATATCCCTCGTATTTCCAAGATTTTGAACCTTCCACTACAAAAAGTTCAAAACACCATTGCACTTTTAGAAGAAGGCGCTACCATCCCATTTATTTCTCGATATAGAAAAGAGGTTACCGGATCTCTCGATGAAGTTCAAATCGCCGATATCCAACAGGAAGTAAAGCGACTTCAAGAAATTGAAAAAAGAAAAGAAACCATTCTCAAAGCCATTGAAGAACAAGGAAAACTGAGCCCTGAACTCA
Source organism: uncultured Saprospiraceae bacterium (assembly GCA_938015925.1). GTDB lineage: Bacteria > Bacteroidota > Bacteroidia > Chitinophagales > Saprospiraceae > CALLVY01. Next base: position 3,938 of record CALLVY010000776.1, on the reverse strand, counting down.
AAAAACGGATTGAAGACAGCTTTGACCTGACAGAACTAGAAGATATTTACCTTCCCTATAAAAAGAAAAGAAAAACGAAAGCAACTGTCGCCAAAGAAAAAGGACTAGAACCATTGGCAGAATCGATTTGGCAACAAGGGCTGGAAAACCCAGAATCAGAGGCCGCAAAGTTCCTCAATGAAGAAGTGGCCAATATCGAAGAAGCCCTACAAGGCGCCAGAGACATCATTGCCGAAAAAATCAATGAAGATCCAAAAGCCAGAACTCGCATCCGAAAAACCTTCGAAGAAGAAGCCACCATCAAATCCAGAGTAGCCCGTGGCAAAGATAAAGAAGGTGCCAAATACAAAGATTATTTTGAATTTGAGGAAGCACTCAGTAAATGTCCTTCTCACCGACTCTTGGCTATTCGCCGCGGAGAAGAGGAAGGTTTTTTACGAGTCAATATTGGTCCAGAAACAGAAGAATCTTTATACCAACTAGAAAGATTGTTTCTACGCAATCAAAGCGCCAATGCCGATCAGATCAAGGAAGCCATCCAGGATGGCTACAAAAGACTGCTCTCCCCTTCTATTGAAACGGAGTTTAGAAAACTAGCTAAAGAAAAAGCCGACGAAGAAGCCATCCGAGTCTTCACCGAAAATCTTCGCCAATTGCTCCTCGCCGCTCCACTCGGACAAAAAAGAGTCATTGCATTGGACCCTGGTTTCCGATCCGGTTGCAAAGTCGTTTGTCTCGATGAAAGCGGTACGCTCTTATACAATTCAAACATTTATCCCCATCCTCCTCAATCGAAGACGCAGGAGGCGATAGCGGATGTCAAAGCACTTGTTCACAAATTCCAACTGGATGCCATCGCCATTGGCAATGGTACTGCGGGAAGAGAAACTTTAGCACTATTTCGCTCGGTCAAATTCGACCATCCGGTCCAATTGTTCTTAGTCAACGAAAGTGGTGCTTCCATTTATTCTGCTTCTGCCGTAGCTCGTGAGGAATTCCCTGATAAAGATGTTACTGTTCGTGGAGCTGTTTCAATTGGTCGTCGTTTGATGGACCCTTTGGCAGAATTGGTTAAAATCGATCCCAAGTCTATTGGTGTCGGTCAATACCAACACGATGTCAATCAAACCCAACTCAAAGAAAGTTTGGATCGCGTGGTTGAAAGCTGTGTCAACTCTGTAGGTGTAAATCTCAATACTGCGAGTAAACACCTACTCACCTATGTTTCTGGATTAGGTCCGACCTTGGCTCAAAACATCATTGATTATAGAAAAGACAATGGTACTTTTTCTGCGCGCCGCGACCTCAAGTCTGTTGCCCGTATGGGGGATAAAGCTTTTGAGCAATGTGCTGGCTTTTTGCGCATTCGATCCGGGAAGAACCCACTTGATAATACAGCCGTTCATCCGGAAAGTTATTCGATTGTCAAACAAATGGCCAAGGACTTGAATTGCAAGGTCGAGCAATTGATTGACGATGCTAATTTGCGGAAGCAAATACAATTGCAAAATTATGTAAGTGATGCTGTAGGATTGCCTACCTTAAATGATATCCTCAAAGAACTGGCCAAACCAGGATTGGATCCTCGGGGAGAAGTACAGCCGTTTGAGTTTGCCGAAGGCATTCATTCTATGGAGGACTTGAAAGTAGGTATGGTCATTCCGGGGCTGGTTACCAATATCACTAACTTTGGTGCCTTTGTGGATATCGGGGTCAAGCAAGATGGACTGGTGCATGTTTCGCAAATGGCGAATCGTTTTATAAAGAACCCAGCGGATGTTGTAAGTTTGCAGCAGAAAGTAATGGTGCGGATTCAGGAAGTGGATATTGCTCGCAATCGGATACAGTTATCGATGAAGGAGGTTTAGGGGAAGAAATATTGAATACGCTTTTAAGGCTGTTCAGAAAAAGGCGGAAATTTAATTCTAAATATTAATACTGAATATCGAATCTCCAATTTTGAATAATGATTTTTTGACGAAAAATCGGGAGTTTTGGAGAAATATTGGTTCCTCAACGAAGTGACTAAACTAAACCATTGCATCACCCGCCCCAATCAATATTCGGTATTGGTCATTTAATATTCGATATTCCTTTTTCTGGACACTCCTAATGCGAATTTCAATTTTGAATAATGATTTTAGGGACGAAATAATCGGGCCCCCTATTTTGCAGATTTTTTTAACTTTTACTAAGGTCGGACTTACTCGTTTGACTAAAGTATTTATGCTTTCCAAAAAAGAACCTTATGCGTATCACCGCTTTATTTTTTATTCCTTTGTTTGCTTTGGTTTTAATGACTTCTTGTAAAACCAAAAAAGCATCGACTACGGATAGCTCACCAGCGGAGTCCAAGGTTATTTTTCTGGATAGTACTGCGGCTAGTAAAGTCGTGGTTATAGATCAGGAAGAAAAATTCTTTGAGCAAGTAGGAATTTTGGATATGCAAATTCAGATGAAGAAAAATTATCCTGAAGGAACCAATCGATCTACGGTACTAGCAGACTACAAGCGATTTTTACAAGAGGACGTTGTTTCTTTTTCGGAGACCGAGCAGAAGGAATTAGATGCCGTTTTTAAAATCGCCTATGACCTTTGCCAAAAAATCAATAGTGATATTTATCCAAAAAACTTACAATTGATCAAATCCAAAGGTGCTCCTTATGGACCAGCTACTTTTTATACCAGAGACAATAGCATTGTCATTCCTGCCGGACTTTTGGAACCGGGGAAAATCCCTTTGATTTTAGATGTAGCCTTACATGAGATTTTCCATATCTTTTCTCGGTACCATAAATCCCGTAGAGACGAACTCTATGCACTGATTGGTTTTAAACCGGTCGAAAAAGAATTATTGGTGCTGCCTGAAAGTTTACAAAATCGACTCTTACTTAATCCTGACGGAATCGATTATGGTTATTTGATCAAACTGCAAACACCGGAGGGAAAGAGTATTCAGGCATTGCCTTTGATTGTATCTAAAAAGACAGATTTTGATCCACTGATTCCTACGTTTTTTAGTTATTTACAATTTGATCTTTATCAAATCAAACCTCCTTTTGTCCGTAGAATTGAAGTCTTAGCCAAAGAAGATGGGCGAAGCACGATTGACTTTCAGAAAATGCCTAGTTTCTTTGAACAGATTAAGGACAATACTGGGTACATCATCCATCCTGACGAGATCATGGCCGATAATTTTGTGCTCGTCGCCATGCGTCAAGGCATTGAAAAAGGAGGCAATCAAGAAGCACCACTCAGCCCAGAAGGAAGACAATTGATAGAACAAGCCGAAGAAATACTAAGAAAACCTCTAGCACGTTAAATAAGAGTGATTCCTCGATAAGGAGTAATTTTTACTTTCGCTATAAAGGAATTGTTTACAAAAATACAAAGTCAAGATGAAACCAATCCTTAGCCTTTTCATATTCGCCTTACTCTTTAATTTCCAAAGCAATGCTCAGGATAAGGAAGAGCTTTTAGAGATTTTTGAAATCCTTTCTGAATTATCTGAAGTCCAGGCGCTTTATCAACATGACCTTCCAGATGGCCGTAGTCTTGTTTTTCAAAAACCGACGAGTAGATCATTCGGTCGTGCGAATTGGAACGAAAAGATCACCAATGCTTTATTTGAAATCAGAAATGATGATATGTATTCCTTTTCCAATCCAGTTACTTTTTTGACGGTGGAAGAGGCACAAGCCTTTGAAATTGATCCTCAGTTTTTAACGACTACAAGGATCATCTACAAACCTACAGAGGTTAAAATCATTCTCAATGCAGAGCTTTGGGAAACCATACAAGTCTATGCGGGTCAATTCTCTTTTATCCGCGAAACAGAAGACGATGACTGGGAAATAAACAGTAAAAATTTTGAAATACGGCGCGCTCGCTAAAAAGCAAACTAATCTTGTAAAAAGCCCCCACTCGATTGCGAAAAA
>CALLVY010000775.1 GCA_938015925.1 uncultured Saprospiraceae bacterium | reverse complement strand
ACAAAACTTGGGTAACATTATCCATTACTACTGGAGTTGGTTCCATAATGGTAATGCTTCCAACTGCAGTACAGTTGTTATCATCTGTCACGGTTACGGTATAGGTATCTGCTCCTAAACCCGTAGCAGTAGCCGTCATTTGACTTCCTGCATTCGCGCTCCACTCATAAGACAATGGTGGGGTTCCACCACTGCCAGAGGCCGTCGCTGAACCATTCAAATCGCCATTACATTGTATTGGCGAAGTGAGTAATACATTATCCATGACAACCAGAGTAGGCTCTGTGATGGTAATACTTCCAACTGCGGTACAGTCATTATCATCCGTTACAGTGACCATATAGGTATCTGCTCCTAAGCCGGTAGCAGTAGCTGTCATTTGACTTCCTGCATTGGCACTCCATTCATAAGACAATGGTGGCGTTCCGCCACTGGCAGAAGCTATTGCCGAACCATTCGTATCTCCATAACAAGAGATTGGAATCACTGGTAAAACACTGTCCATCACCAGAGCTGGCGGGCCTGTAATGGTAATGCTTCCTACTGCGGTACAGTTATTATCATCTGTTACCGTTACCATGTAAGTATCTACTCCAAGTCCCGTAGCAGTAGCCGTCATTTGACTTCCTGCATTGGCACTCCATTCATAAGACAATGGTGGCGTTCCTCCACTGCCAGAGGCTCTAGCCGAACCGTTCGTATCGCCATTACAGGAGATTGGCATAACGGGTAAAACACTATCCATTACTAGAGCTGGTGGCCCCATAATGGTAATACTTCCAACGGCGGTACAGTTGTTATCATCCGTTACCGTTACCATGTAAGTATCTACTCCAAGTCCAGTGGCAGTCGCCGTCATTTGACTTCCTGCATTGGCACTCCATTCATAAGACAATGGTGGGGTTCCTCCACTGCCGGAGGCAGTTGCAGTAGCATTATTATCTCCGGTACATTGAATAGGTGTTCCTAGAGTTACGTTATCCATTACTAACAATGCTGGCTGGGTAATGGTGATATTTCCAACTGCGGTACAGCCATTATCATCCGTTACCGTTACCATGTGAATCCCCACTCCAAGACTAGTGGCAGTAGCAGTCATTTGACTTGCTGCACTTGGGCTCCATTCGTAAGATAAAGGTGGGGTTCCTCCGGTACCAGAAGCGGTAGCAGAAGCATTGCTATCTCCATTACAAAGTACAGGTGAATCTAGTACTACACTGAGCATTTCTACTAAGGTAGGTTCTGTAATGGTAATGCTTCCAACTGCGGTACAGTCGTTATCATCTGTTACAGTGACCATATAAGTATCCGCTCCTAAACCGGTAGCGGTAGCGGTCATTTGACTTCCTGCATTCGCACTCCACTCATAAGATAATGGTGGTGTTCCTCCACTACCAGAAGCAGTCGCGGAACCATTCGTATCTCCATTACATTGTACCAACAAAACTTGGGTAACATTATCCATTACTACTGGACTAGGTTCCATAATGGTAATACTTCCTTCGGCAGTACAGCCGTTATCATCCGTTACGGTGACCATATAAGTATCTGCTCCCAAACCGGTAGCAGTAGCAGTCATTTGACTTCCTGCATTCGCACTCCATTCATAAGACAATGGTGGCGTTCCTCCACTTCCAGAGGCTGTAGCGGTACCATTCATATCGCCATTACATTGTACTGGGGTACCTGGCAACACACTATCCATAGTTACTCCTGGAGGGTCTATCAAGGTTACCGTTCCAACTGCGGTACAGTCGTTATCATCCGTTACCGTGACCATATAAACTCCAGCCCCAAGACCGGTAGCGGTAGCAGTCATTTGGCTTCCTGCATTGGCACCCCATTCATAAGACAATGGTGGGGTTCCTCCACTTCCATATGCGGTGGCAGAACCATTGGTGTCTCCACTACAGGAGATGGGTAGCACTTGTACAACACTATCCATCACTACTAAAGGCGGCTCCATAATGGTGATACTTCCAACGGCTTCACAGCCCTTGGCATCACTTATGGTGACCATATAAGTATCCGCTCCTAAGCCGGTAGCGGTAGCGGTCATTTGACTTCCTGCATTCGCACTCCATTCGTAAGATAAAGGAGGGGTTCCTCCACTTCCACTTGCGGTTGCGGTACCATTGGTATCGCCATTACAGGAAACAGGTGTACCCGGTAAAACACTATCTACGATTACTTCCGTAGGTTCAGTAATGGTTATACTTCCAACTACGGTACAGTCATTATCATCTGTAATGGTGACCATATAAGTATCTGCTCCAAGCCCTGTGGCTGTTGCCGTTCCTTGACTGCCAGTATTCGCACTCCATAAAAAAGTATAAGGCGGTGTTCCTCCGATGGCAGAAGCCATAGCAGAAGCATCGGTATCTCCATTACAATCTAAAGAATCGACCAGGACTACTGCATCCACTTCAAGAAGCGGAGGTTCCGTAATCGTAATCGTGGTATCAGACATACATCCATTTGCATCGGTAACCTCAATGGTATAAACATTAGCGGCTAAACCAGTAACCGAAGTTCCCATCAAGCCACCTGGATTCCAAACAACCGTAATAGGGTCTGTTGCACCAATGACTGTGACGGAGGCTTCTCCAGTAGAGTTGCCGTTACAATCTACATTGGTAATCATGTCTGGCACTATAGTGATCGGAGGAGAACCAGGAACAGTTACCTCCAAAGAATCAACACAACCATTCTCTCCGGTGACGGTAACCCAATAATCTCCAGCGGCTAAATTGGTAGCGGTTTCCGTTATTTGACTTGCAGCATTTACATCCCAAAGGACCGTAGGATTGGTAGCATCTGTAATAATTACAGTAGCCGTACCATCATTATTTCCACAATTGGCAATAGTGGCAGTGCTCGATAAGGTTGGAGGCGTTAGATCTGCAAACAGAAATACGGAATCGGTCACAGTACAAGTAGCAAATCCATTAATATCTGTAAGCGTTAACGTCAATACATACATCCCTGTATCACAGGCAAATAGAATTGGATCATTATCGGCACCACAAATAAAACCATCAACCGTAGTCCATTCCCATTCCGCATTTGGATCGGCGAACTGTGGGCTGTTGGTAAAAATAATGGTTCCACTAGAAGAGTTGGCACAATTCAGTGGTTGTGGAATATCAAAACCTGTTATCATAGGTCGAACAATTTCCAGATTAACGACGACTGAACTATCACAACCATTTACGGTTTGGAAATTATTAAGAGGAATTTCTACATCCATCATTGGATTAGTATAAACGTTACCATCCAAAAAGAGGGCCTCCCCAAAACACAATGCCGTATCAATATAACCTGGCTCAGTCATCCAAGCTTCAGGATAGATGAATACACTACTATCACATCCTCCGGGGGTTTGCCATACTACTTCATGCGGTATTCCCCCTTGTTCAGGATAAAACATTCCATTATTAGGATACAACCACCCTGGATCTTCTGGACAATAAAATACTGGATTAATGTCTGTAGGAGTTGGCACCGTTACATTTACGGTAAAACATTGTGTAGGTCCAGTAGCGGGAAAGCAATCATTATAAGCATCCACACAAATGGTATAAACACCAGCAGCAGGCCAAGTAACAATGATACTTAAGCCATCAGGGCTGAGCGTGAAAGGCGCTGGGGGTGAAATAGTCCAGTCATATACACTTGCTCCCATAACCGGAAAAGTAGTATAAGTTTGAGGATCTCCACCAGGACATCCTGAGATTGGTCCTGAAATAGGTAAAGTTGGTCCTGCTGGATCAGCAGAAACATCTCCAGCGACCAGTGTTACAGTGTAATCACAAGCAGCTCCTGCACAACCATCAAACCAAAGGAAGTAGACTTGGTTGATCGTAAGTCCATTCGTAGAAAGGACAACGGGATCAGGTCCAGGGCAAGCCCCCGAACAAACAACTTCAGAGTTATTGAGGTTTTCACAACTGGAAATAATTCCAGCCTGTAAACCACTTCCTCCAGAACATGCTCCAACGTCGATACTTAAGGTAAGATTCGTAGATCCTGCCACGAAAGCTAACCATTGCGTATTGTTTGGTACAAAACCACCTCCACAAAGCGGATTAGGTCCCGTAGGGTTAGCCGTTGAAGGTACGGTATTGGAGTATCCATCGATTTCACCTGTACATAGCCAACAGGCATCTTCACAGATTGTAGCGGTAGGGTCGACAGTACCAGGCGGACAAGGTTGAGAAAAGAGAGAGTGAGTAAACAGCATTAATATGCAGTTTACTAGGGCAAGTGTAAGTTTCCTAGACATTTTAAATGCGTTTTGGGTGTAAGTTTGTTCCTAATTAAATTCATTTAAAAGTAGGAAAAGCAATCGACAATTTTTAACTATCAATAAAATAACAAATTAAAAACGCCTTTTTGGTAAAAAAAAGAAAGAAAAAGTTCCTTTTTTTACAAAAAATATAGTTTCTCACACAATAAATCGGAAGATTGCAAGTGTATTTCAATAAAGGCCGCAAAGACAAATTCGATCTAGGAAGAAGGCCTAAGAATAGGAGGAAAATGGAACAGAGCTAGATCTTCGGCTTGGTACATGTCGACCTTTCTGTAACTATATTGTTGAAAAGCGATTCTTTGCTCGATAAGGGTATTCTTAATCAGATTGTAAATAAAAAAATCAAAGCACCAATAGGCTGCATGATATTTGTACCAAAAAAGGTATTTTTACGAAATCGCAATCACCCGGCTAATAATTCAAATCCAATTTGAATTGCTGCCACTAATATTTAGTGTTGTCTATGATGTTTTATCAATCTTTTCGGATCCTTCAAAACGAGAAAAAAGTTAGGAAAAAATCGAAGCGCTGGGCTATCTTATTTGCCATACTATTACTCCTTATACTTTTTCTACCTTTTATTACACGTGTGGTACAAGATGAACAAAAGGTCGTAGGTATCTTAATGGAGTTTGAACAAGAGGAAAAAATTGAACAGTTTGACAACTCCTCTTCTTCCTCTGCTCAAAAATCATCTGCTAAGGCTGCAAGTACGGAAGCGGAGGTTCCTAGTGAAGAAGCGCCTGCACCAGAAGCAACAACGCAAGCTCAACCCGAGACTCCTGTTAAACCCAAAGCAGTAGACGTCACTCCCCTACCTACTAAAACCAGCCCACTCACTGCTCCGACTCCTCGAGAGATCAATTTTGAAGCGGCCATCAATAAAATTCCAGATAAAATCAAAGTAGAAACGGTATCAGAAGAAGTAGTGGAAGTCAGTACCGAAATGAGTGATGAGAGCATTGATGAGATTGCAGAATATTTTAAGAATAGCTCGCGCGGTGAGAAAAAAGCGGACGGAAATTCCACTGGAACCAGCAGCAGCAGCGACCAAGCAGACAATGGAAGTAGCTCCACTTCAGGAGAAGGAGAATCCGGAAGTTCTGAAACTGGAAATTCTTCTACCGATGGAAAAAGCGATAAGCCCTCTGATCAAGGAACCGGGAGTTCTCCTGGTGATGGAATTGATTTTGATGGAAAAATTAATAGAGAGGTGGTGTTCAGAGCTGACTTTTCTAAGCTGGCCCAAAAAGATGGAACCATTGTCATTAGCCTTTGTATCAATAGAGATGGTAAAGTCATTTATTCTAAAGCCAATAAGGCCAAGTCGACTTACAAAGATGCCGCGACCTTAAAGAAAGCGGAACTCGTTTTAAAGAAAAACAGGTATAAACGGGACTATACTGTGGCAGAACGCCAATGTGGAACCTATACTTACATTATTAAAGGTGTAGAATAAAATACTGATAATCAGATAACTAAATCTAAACCTACCAACACCAAGCAAGTATTTCTTTTCGTTTTTTCAATAAAATCGAAATTGGAGAAAGATTTGCGGGATAGAATATAATTCGAAGTGCCTTTGGGCCGTTAATGATCTGTTCTTAAGACCTTAAACGCAGATAGAAAAAGTACTTTAAACCTTTCCAAAATTTTACCCATGCGTCATCTTATTATTATTTTATTTGCTCTTATTCCTATGATTGGTCAGGCTCAGTTTATGCCTTCCAAAGATAGCTTGACAATAATTGTTACCGATGGTACCGATTTGGGAAAGAAGAGTGCCTTTCAACCAGAAGAAGCTTGGGGTACTGATTTTAGAGACCCTATCCGCCCCTTAGGGATGGCCAATGCCATTCAGGCAGGTGCCTTTTTGATTCGACCTCAATACGGGCAAGCTGGTTTCTTTTTGATTTTTTGTGTAAATGATTCCATTGGCGATCTACAAGGAACCTTGATCATGAATGGAAAAGAATATAAAGGAGTCTATCGCCTCATTCGACAAAAATCAGCCCTCGGAGAAGAAATCCCTGAAAGCATGCAGCCTTACCAAATATCAGGAACGATCTTCCTTTTAGGTATTTCGTAGCTATTTTTATTGGGTCCTCTTCGACCTAATTTCAAAAAGGGCAGGTGATTTTTCACTTGCCCTTTTTGTTTTTGTCAACAAAATTTTAGATTTTTCGTATTAAATAGTAGACTTTATTCGAAATGATATTGTTTGGCTGAAAAACCATTTTCGAATAAAGTCAAGTGTATTAATTTGTTTACCAAGCCCCAAGTCGATGTCCTCCACAAACCTAGATCATAAAATCCAAAAAGCGTATGCAGATTTGATGCGCAAGGAAAAAATTGTCATTCATATTGAGCATTTGGATCAAACGATTATTGAAGAGGAAAGCCGACTTAAGGTCTTAGAAAAAGTACTGGAAGAGGAAGAAAAAGATTATTTGAAGTTTGATAAAACGGGTGTTCGGAATTTATTCTTAAAAGCCTTGGGAACCCATCATGATCAACTGGACAAAGAAAAACAAGAATACTTACTGGCCTATATCAAATACAATGAATGTGTAAGTACCATCGAAAGATTGTATCAAGAAAAGGAGATCTTGATGAAAACGCTTTTCGGACTTTTTGATGCCCAAGCTCGACTAGATCAATTGCTTCTTCAGAAAAGAAGTAGCTTCTCGGCAAAACCAGATTCGAAGATGATCGAGGTTTTTAAATTGGAGAAACAATTGGCAGAGAAGTGGGCTCGTACGAGAGAAATTGAAGAAGCCATCAGCGCTGGCGAAGCCACAAAACCCCTACTCCTTAAAATTATAGAAGACTTGAAACACATTAAAGACTGGGGCATCATGAGCTATGCTGGTAAGGGCAGATACAGTAGTTATAAAAAGAAAAAGTACATCGATCAAGCGACTAAAGAAGTATTTGAGGTCAATGTTTTGTTTGAAAAATTTGAATTAGAATTACAGGATATTGCTCAGCATTTTAAGCTGAATTATAAAAAGGACATTGCTATTTTCAAGCAATTTGTGGATATGTTTTTGAAAAATCTGGTCAACGACTGGGTCACCAAAAAGAAAATTCAAGATGCCATCACCGGTGTTTCAAAAACGCAGGAGCAAGTATTAAGAACCATTGCTACCTTAAAAAAAGAAATAAGCAAGACCAATCAAGCCATTGAAAAAGACCAATTATTGATTAAAGAATGCTTGGTTCAGATCGCTCAAAACAAAAATAGTTAAGGCTATTTCCTAAACTCCAGAACATTTTCTTGCCTAAAGCTTGGTTCTAAACAACAAATTTCCTCTAAAAAAATGGTCAACAATATACATTTATGTTAAAAAACCTTTAACGAAATGACTTGAGCCTCCTCCCTTAATGACCTATTCCGAAATTTCATGTATATTAGATGCAAGTAAGGTCCAGCACTTGTATTGGTTTTTACTTTTCCTCTCCAAAATCACCCGATATGAAAAAATTATTATTCCTCACGTTCCTACTTTCCGTCTCTATTAGCGGTTTTGCACTTCACGAAGATCCTGTTGAGGATAAGAAAAAAGGATGTGCTGATAAAAAAGAATGTGCTCAAAAAAGGGTTAACATCAAAAAGAAATCGGAACACAATACCATTTACTATTCCTCGATTGAAGGAGAAGCTCTTTTTATAGAAACAGTGGACAAACACCGCCGTCCTTTATCTTGTATTTTAAGAATAAATGACGAGCCCAAGCATACTTTTGTTCCTGAAGATGGTCTGGTCGCTTTTGATAAAAACAAAGAAGTCAAAGTCATCCATGTATTTCACGATTCTAAGGTGTATGATTTTATTCCTGAAAAAACCAATCACAATAAACTGACCTTGGTATTGAATACTAAAAATCAAAAATACCATTTGTACGAAAATCGGCTTCGCAAAATCAATAATGAAAACTGGATGCAGAAGCAAACAAAAGGCCGGATGGTCTCTTGTGAAATCAATTCAGAGGCTCCAATTTTTAGTTGGTAATTTACGCTGCAAAATTTGCCACAAAAAAGCCGGAAAATTGCGATTGCAATTCTCCGGCTTTTTTTATTCGCTCCATTAAATAAATGATTCAGCAGAAAAACACTGCCAATCACTCCAATCAATAACCATCGTTTTGCTTCAAACTTGGATTGGCCAATAAATCAGAAGCAGGAATTGGAAAAACATCCCGGAACTTCTCCGTCAATCGCCCATTTCTCACCCCGCCTTTCATCGGCCAAAGTCCTTTGTCCGTAAACTCTCCAAATCGAATCAAATCAATTCTCCGCGTACCTTCCCAATACAATTCTCTACTTCTTTCATCCAGAATAAAAGCCAAGTCTAAATCCGCATCGCTGATGTTTCCACTTTGATCACCATAGGCTCTTACGCGCAATTGATTGATCAAATCTACCGCTTCTCCTCTATCGCCACCTGCACCACCACGAAGCGTCGCTTCTGCAAACATCAACCAAGCATCCGCCAAACGGAACATTGGGTAATCGGTGTCGACATGGGTGACATCAGAACCGGGTACGCCATCAGGTGTGGTATTGGTAAATTTAGGAACGGCATAACCAGCTCTAAATTCTCCAATACTATCTTCACTTATCTCCAATGTTTGTCCTTCGGTAAAAAAGATCGCGCGGCTATCTATTTCTCCTGTTACATCAGGAAAGCGGT
>CALLVY010000774.1 GCA_938015925.1 uncultured Saprospiraceae bacterium | reverse complement strand
TTACGATGGCTATGATGAAGATTTTGTCTTGCTTCGCTATTCTGCAAATGGAGAAACAGATCTTAGTTTTGGGAAAGAGGGAAAAGTGATTACCGATTTTGATGCGCATAATGACGATGCCATTTGTGGTTTGTTATTGTCGGATAATCGTATCCTCGTAGGAGGAACCCATGAGGAATTGGGCAAAGCTAAGAATTTTGCTTTGGCCTGTTATCTCCCCGATGGAAGTTTGGATAAAGATTTTGGAAGCAATGGCCGCGCAAGCGCCAATCGACTTAATGTTACCGATGAAGTACTAGGTGTTTTTGAAGAGCCCGGTGGAGCGATCAGTATCATCGGTCGATCTACTGATCGAAAGGATTATACCATGGCCTTGTCTTTTAGTCGCTATACTAAAGCGGGTTTGCTCGATCAACGTTTTTTTCAAAAGGGTTGGGTAGAATACCAAACAGGAGCGAACACTATTTTTCCCTCAACCGTATGGAAACAAGCGAGTGGCAACCTATTGATCGGCGGCGGACTAAGACGAGCTGCCAATGCAAGTCCCGGAGGGCTTGATTTTGCAATTGCCCAATACCAAAAAGATGCTACCCTGGATACCGCTTTTAATGGAACAGGCTTGGTGAAAACACAGGTGGATAAAAAATCTTCTTTTATGTCTTCCATGATTGGACTGGAAGATGGAAAAACCCTAGCTTTGGGGACCAATAACTCTAAAAAGAAAAAGAATAAATTGATCTTAGTTCGCTATGCTTGGTAATCGTTGAATGCATTTTTAAATGGAATGTCATCAACTTAGTGCCTACTTTCATGATAGGCTCTAGGTTGAACTCGAACAAGTATTGGTTTGACTATAAAACAAAATAAATGAACAATAACGATCTCCTACGCCGCTTACGCTACAACTTCGAAATCAGTGATCCCAAAATGGTAGCTATTTTTCGCCTGGCAGATTATGAAACGACCGTTGGACAGATCAATGCCTGGATGAAAAAGGAAGAAGATCCAGCATTTCGAGTATTAGACGATTTGGAATTAGCGGTTTTTCTCAATGGATTTATCAACGATAAACGAGGCAAACGAGAAGGGCCACCCCTTCCACCCGAAAAGTTTTTAAACAACAATATCATTCTCCGCAAGCTAAAAATAGCACTCAATCTAAAGGATACCGACATGCTCGAAATCTTAGAATTGGTAGATATGAAAATTAGCAAACACGAATTGAGTGCCTTTTTCCGAAACCCCAAACAAAACCAATATCGCCGTTGCGAAGATCAGATCTTACGCAAGTTTGTACATGGCATGCAATTGAAATATCGCGGAAAAAATAAATAGTCAAATTGCTTTTGGAAATCACTTCTAAGATTCGGCGACGATGGAGGTCTGTTGATACAGTTCCTGGAAGACCTTAAACATTCCCAGCAAGAATAGAATATGCCCAATCGAACCGATAATTCCGTTGAGACTAAAATAAATAGCAATGTTTTCCATGGCGATTAGGCGCATCAAAAAATACTGAATAAAGTAAAAGAATAGAAAGGTGAACAGTTGTAAAAATACTCCGATATTGACATAAGTATTGCCTCTGCTCGAAAAGCGTTTGTTGATGTAAAAGGCCACCATGATTACAAGGCACAAATTGATGAAATGAAATAAGGAACCAAGGAAACTTAAAAAAAATTCGAAGCTAGAACCGAGCAGACTACTATCCATGATGTTGACTTAAAAGATGAAAGGAAAAGATTTCAGAATAAATATAAGTTATTGTTTATTGGTTTTTAAGTTTTTATGAATTAAACCTCAATTCCTCTTAGCAATGAAAGGTACACTAGATTGGCAAAGTTCCGAAGTGGTCAATATCTTTGATGAAGCCTCGCTCTGGGCTGCTCCCTTTGGACAATTATTGTTGCAACACATTCCAATGCATCCGAAAAATCAGGTCTTGGATATTGGCTTTGGTGCCGGTTATCCTTTGATCGAACTGAGTCAGCGCTTTGGCGCGGAGGCACAAATTTATGGCATCGATATTTGGGCCGCAGCGATCTTAAGAGCCAAGGAAAAAATTCGAGTTTTAGGCATAGAAAATATCACTATTTTTGAAAGTGATGCTACTTCCATTCCTTTGGAAACAGAAAGCATAGATTTGATTTGTTCCAATTTGGGAATCAATAATTTTGCCGAAAAGGAAGTCGTCATCGCAGAAGCCTATCGCGTTCTAAAAACAGGAGGGAAACTGTGCATCAGCACCAATCCAAAAGGAACCTTCCAGGACTTATTCGCTATTTTCGAAAAGGTACTAAAAGAAAAGAAATCAGCGGAACAAGAAAAATTTCAAAATTATTTAGCACATCGTGGAACCGTAGAAAGCATTGTCGCTGAATTTGCTCCAATAGGATTAAAG
Source organism: uncultured Saprospiraceae bacterium (assembly GCA_938015925.1). Lineage (GTDB taxonomy): Bacteria > Bacteroidota > Bacteroidia > Chitinophagales > Saprospiraceae > CALLVY01. The sequence goes on along the minus strand of CALLVY010000774.1, from coordinate 1,493 downwards.
CTGAAAAAGAAGGTCGAATCTGCTTGCCAAATGCGTTTTGTCAATGCCCGCGCGGTGTTTGACCATAGTCTGATAAGATTTGGTTTTCTTGCGTCCTGGGAGAATTTTGTTGCGGCGGAGGAAAGAAAAGAATTTTTCGCTCAGGTGGAAAAGGAAATAGAAGCCGTGATTGCTCGCGATGGCGAGTTGCTAATGGCTATTCCGATGTTGTATTTGGAGTTTGAGAAGTAAGTGAATTTAAACTACCTTTGCAAGATGTCAAATGCCATCAAGAATCAGCAGAACATCCTCGATAAATTAAAGATCGAGAAACTTAACCCCATGCAGGAGGAAGCCAAACTGGCCATCCATTCCTATCCAGAAGTCGTTTTATTATCACCGACTGGAACCGGAAAAACCCTGGCCTTCCTTTTGCCCCTCATCGCCGAACTCGATAGGGAAGACCAGCTCAATGTACAAAGTCTGATCATTGTCCCTTCTCGGGAACTGGCGATCCAAATCGAACAAGTCGTCCGAGAAATGGGAGCGGGCTACAAGACCAACGCGGTATATGGTGGTCGCTCTGGCTCCAAGGACAAACTAGATTTAAAACATCGCCCCGCCATACTTATTGGTACTCCTGGCCGATTGGCGCACATCATGCGGAAAAAACTTTTTTCCACCGAACACATCAAAACCTTGGTGCTCGATGAATTTGACAAATCTTTGGAGATTGGTTTTGATGAAGAAATGATGGAAATCGTTGAAGCTTTACCGAATGTCACTAAAAAAATATTGACCTCTGCGACACAAGAAGTAGTGCTTCCTGAGTTTATTGGTTTGGAAAAACCAATTTACATCAACTACCTCGATGAAGCCATCGACCAACTAAAAATAAAAACCATTCTATCGCCAGATAAAGACAAACTCGAAACGCTACTGGCCACGCTTTGCCATCTCGGCAATCAACCTGGGATCATCTTTTGCAGTTTTAAAAATTCCATCGAAAGAGTCAGTGAATTTTTGACGGAGCACCATATTCAGCACGGATGTTTTCATGGAGGGCTGGAGCAGCAGGATCGAGAAAGAACGTTGATCAAATTTCGGAATGGCACTTATCAATTGATCATTGCTACCGATTTGGCAGCTCGTGGAATTGATGTACCAGAAATCAAATTTATCTTACATTATCACTTACCTCCACGCAAGCAAGAATTTATCCATCGAAATGGTCGGACCGCAAGGATGCATCAGGAAGGGACGGCTTATGTCTTATTGTGGGAGGAAGAAAAGTTACCTGATTTTATTCCGGAATCTGAAGTAGAAGTTTTGCAAAAGGCTCCTATGCCTGCACGTCCTATTTGGAAAACCTTGTTTGTTTCGGGTGGCCGAAAAGATAAGATATCTAAAGGAGATATTGCCGGGCTGTTTTTTAAGCAAGGACAGTTGCGGAAAGAACAATTGGGAATTATTGAATTGAAACGGGATTGTTGTTTTGTGGCGGTGCATAATTC
>CALLVY010000773.1 GCA_938015925.1 uncultured Saprospiraceae bacterium | reverse complement strand
GAGAACAAGGAACAACCTTAAGTAATATTGGCACCATGACTTTTAATAAGGACAATACCGGAAATAAGCAATTAGATTATACAGTTCTCAGCATCGAACAATCTGATTCAGCACCTTTCACCTGGTCAACAACAGAAAGTTACATTACTATTGAAGGTGACGATAGCGAAATTTCTAAAACTTGGATCTTTATAGAGAATAAAAACAAATCTCAAAAGTGGAAATCAACTGATGGTGAAAATAATGTGCAAACACTTGAGCTAATCAAAGAATAATTCATTTGGATAGACCTACCAAGTTTATAACAGAAACCTTAGCATTTAGTTAAGGTTTCTGTTGCTTTAAATATGTTCAGTATTATTCAGCTAACTCACTCCCTCCCCAAAGTATCCACCCCATCATCTTCGGCTTCATATTGAATAGCCGTGTAAGAAATGATTTTCCAATGGTCCTCCTTTTTAACTAGTGTAATAGTCGCTTTTGCCACAGATTCTTCACCAGACATGGTCTTCCAGGTTTGATCGAATGCCACCCAAGCCAAATTGGTATCGTAAAATATCAGGTAGTTGGAGTTCTCAAAAGTAGAAGTTATGGGTTCTGGGTTTTCCTTAAAAAACGTTTCTAGATTTCCGCCACTTTTATCCCAACCTCTAGTTTGAGCGAAACCTGCATCCGAAACATCTAATCGCAATACCTCGTTGCTATGATCCCAATAAGAGGCCCATTTCTTATAGTCTTTCTCCATATACGCAAGCGTTTCACCCGTGACCACATCTTTAATGGCTTTCTTTGCTGCTTCTGGGGCTATCGCTTTTTTTTCTTCTTGACAGGAAAATAATAGGAAGACACAAAAACCAAATAGGTACTTTTTCATTTCAATAGTTTTAATTATTGCTACTCAATTAGAAGCTAATAGGAATAAATTGGACCATTCCTTCCTCATACTTTGCTACTGGCTCTCTCTTTTTTAATAAAACATCATACAAACCTTTATTCGCTTTTTTATACCCAGATACAAAATCGCTATAGGGTTTGTGCGCTGTAGTCACAAAACCTTGATGAAAACTCTCCCCATCAAACCTGCCTAATACCGGGTCATCATGAAATGAGAAATAATGAATTCCAATACTATTCGGGTGACTTGCAGCTCTTTCAGCATAATATTGATAAGCAACGGCTCTTTCAGCTTCCGTTTTCGTCCAACGCGCGCCGTAGGTCGGGTGACCTCCTTCCATAGCACCATGATGAAATTCTCCAATAAGAATAGGCATTCCGTCGGACATTTCTGCGGCGATATTCAAGCGTTCAGTTGGATCATCGGTATAATTATTCATTGAAAACACATCTAAATATTGACTGCCAGCAAAACGCCATTTCTGTTTTAATGCACTAGAAGCCCAACGAATTCCAAGGTTTAAATGATTAGGATCTACTTTTTTTGCTGCAAATGATGGCACTCGAATATATTCTTCGAGCATCAATTTTGAGAATGCTTTAAGATCGTTTGCAGCAGTTTCCGATAGTTCACTTGCTCTACGAATGGGTTTATTTAACTCCTCAAAACTAGCATAACTAGTTGTCCAAGCCGTGTTGAATGCTTTGATATCAGCACCATATTTTTTATCTAGAAATTTGATGAGTGTCGCTTTTGAAGTTAGTCCGTCTCCCTGAGACAAAAGCTGTTCAGCAATGTTCAATTCTGGAATATACGCCCAACCAGGTTCGTTATTCATAAAATATCCGATCAGGTACTTGTTATCTTTTGAGCTTAGTAATTGTGAAGCAAAGACATCAGAATTAGCTTGGTATTCTTCACTAAATACATCTGGAAAATCTCTATAAACACGTTTCGTGGTAGATGGAAATTCTTCCATATTTCTAACATATGGCGTTTTATTAGCAGACGCAAAGGCTTCATCTGACCAATTTCCAACTGTATTTGCGTTCCATTCAATCATTCGTCGCGCTGTGATTTTTGACCAGTTTTCATGCCATTCTTCTCCAAAGGCTTTAATTAGGTTTGCTGTTCCGAAATCAAATAAATTCTGACTGCTCAATCCCGTTTCAGAGCGTATATCTTGAATGTAATCAGCTTCAATCCAAGCATCAGCATACTTGCTATCATCTTCAGATGGCAACCACTCATGCAATGAACTTATCCCTTCTACGTTTCCACCAATACCTTGTCCAATAATATCAATACCCATACTGTAAAAAGCATATCCTTGCGGGTCTACTAAAAACCAGCGATCAGCTTCTTTTTGTGTTCTAAAAAATCCTGTTGCTTCAAATTGCTTTTCTTTAATGCCGCCATAATGACTAAGTACATCCGTCTCTCTTTCTGGTACATCCATTGCTGCCTCTGCCTGTAAATAGGTGATCATTTCAGAAGCATCTTCGAATTTATCTTTGAAGGAAGCCTGCTTCCATTGACCGAGTTCATCCACAATAACTTCGCCTCCAACTGGGTAATCAGGTTCTTGTTCTGTAAATTGAAAATCACTTAGGGTAACCGAACGTCCTTCTGCTCCGTAATAATCCGTTACAGCAATGGCGAATTTTGACCATTCATCCAAATGCAATCCGGCTCCAAATGCAAAACTGATTAATGATCCTGGTGTTTTTGGTGTTCCCCTCCCCTCTTTTATTAATTTTAAAGGTATAGCTCTTCGTGATGGTACTCCCGGAAAAATACCCTCTGCCACCGTCAAATCAGGTCGTTGGGTCGCATTATTTTTTGACCAAAACATAAGACTGATACCTAAAGCGCTCGTACCGTCACATTCCCGTCTAAATGACAACCAATTTTCGCCAGACATTTGATGCAATTGATCACTTGTAAGCATCAGAATAAGGGGTTGCTTACCAAGCGTTGCTGTTATTTTATTAGGTGCTGGTCTTTCAATGGGCCCTCCATATGACTGAAAATCATCTAATGATATACTACTGATTTTAGTTAATTCTACCGAATCAGTTTTGGATTCAATATTCGTTATTGATGCATTAACAGGACTAGCATCAAACGGTTTTAAACTGGTAAATAGTGCCATACACACAGCACCTAAAATACCTATCGTGAATATTAATTTGTTTGTTTTCATTTGGTTGGTCTTTGAAAGTAAATACTAAAACGATATCAGTCAATTGTTTATATGATGGGTTTTACGAATGTAATCTTTTTTCAATAATTTTTTTAAAGTAGTAAAATAGCGATTTTAACGTATCAATAATTCAGACCTCAAATGTCATAATCTTTAATTAATTTGTAGTTTCATAAATAAGGTCTTGGCATACATCTGAAACAATTGTAGCTTTAGACAAGTGATTAATTATAGGATTAATGCAAGTAGAACCCATATTCCATATTTCCGCAGAACATGGTGAAGGTCCCCTTTGGGATGCCCTTCACCATAAAATATACTGGGTAGATTTATTACAGGGAGTTTATTTTAAAGGTGATTTAAGTAGCGGCGCAACTGAAGAGTTCTCTATTGGACAGCCGTTAGGGTTTTTAGCTTTATGTGAAAATCAAGAAGGTTTGGTGATGGGTGTTCGTGACGGCTTCGGGTTTTACAATGAAAAAACACAGCTTTTCAACTTGATTGAACCTTCCCCAGAACATCATAATTCAGAAGTCCGATTTAATGATGGAGCAGTTGATCCGAAAGGGCGGGTTTTTGGTGGTACCATGGAATGGAATGGCGCCGATAATAAAGGCAAACTCTTTCGCTTGAATACAGACCATTCTTGGAATGTATTGGAAGAGAACATCCATATTACCAATGGAATGGGATGGAATCCTGAAAAAGACACCTTTTTTATGATTGACACCAATCGCAATGCGATGTTTGCTTATGATTATGAAATAGCGTCGGGTGATATTTCGAACAAAAGAACGCATATACAATTTGGGAAAACAGAATTCCCAGATGGTATGACCATAGATAGTGATGGTGGCTTTTGGATTGCCCTTTGGGGAGGTGGAGCACTAGTGCGTTTTGATAAATTCGGAAATAAAATGGAGACGATACAAATGCCGGTTTCACATCCTACCAGCTGTTGTTTTGGTGGTCCTGATTTAAAAACACTTATTATTACTACATCAAAAGTAGCACTATCAGAAAAAGAACAATTAGAAAACCCCTTAGCAGGAAGTTTATTTAAAATAGAAACGAATACCGTAGGACAAATACAAGCAAGATATCATGGATGACAAAAAGAAAATGAGAAGCCAAAATTGGTTTGGAAAAACAGGAAAAGACGGATTCATCTATCGCGCTTGGATGAAAAACCAAGGATATCCTGCCGATGAATTTGAAGGAAAACCGGTCATTGGTATTTGTAATACTTGGTCAGAACTAACCCCTTGCAACGGTCACTTTAGAGAATTGGCGGAGCATGTTAAAAGAGGTGTTTGGGAAGCTGGAGGGTTTCCGTTGGAATTCCCCGTAATGTCATTGGGTGAAACTTTAATGAAGCCTACAACCATGTTATACCGTAATCTTGCTAGTATGGATGCTGAAGAAAGTATTCGAGGAAATCCTCTAGACGGCATTGTACTCTTGGGTGGCTGTGATAAAACGACTCCCTCTATTTTAATGGGCGCCTGTAGTGTTGATTTACCTACCATTTTTATCTCAGGCGGACCAATGCTCAACGGAAAACACAAAGGACGAGATATTGGAACAACAGACGTTTGGAAATTTAGCGAAGCCAACCGAAGAGGAGAACTTAGCCAAAAAGAATTTGTAGAAATTGAGGCAAATATGTGCCGAAGTG
>CALLVY010000772.1 GCA_938015925.1 uncultured Saprospiraceae bacterium | reverse complement strand
CTACCAGAATGATCTCTCATATAATACACCACCGAACCGTCGGCTTTTATTCTCATTTTCACTTGCCCTTCTGTCCAATACACGCCATCCGCTTCGATGATAAAACCGATGTATTCCTGTTCCACCTTTTTCACTCCAATCAGATATTGACCCGATCGGTAGATCCCTTCATATCCTGGATTCTCTTGAGTCCCAAGATACTTCCGGAATTCATCGACGTCCACTTCCATTTTTTCCCAGTCCTTAAAGGCTTTAATAATTTCTTTTTTACTGGCCTCTTTTTCCTCCCCTGAATCACTCATCGAACTCATAGGATTGATGGCAATATGCCCAGAACGAAAAAAGGTCATCCACTCGTAAAGCGTTTCCATACACTTTCCTTTATCTGCGATATTTTTCACTTTCTCTTGATAAAAACTATTGTGACTTTCATATTCGCTTTGTCCCTTAACTTCGAGGATATAGGCAAAACCTGCATCGTTTTCTTCGAAGGTTTTCTTTACCCAATTAAAATTGCTTTCACAATTGCAATCTTGAGCATGAAGGAAGAAGGGAAATAAGAGAAGGAATAAAGGGCTAAGGAGTTTCATCTTTTCGGATTTAAATTATTAACTAATAGACCAGGTGTAAACTCACACAAGGTTTGTCCAGGTATCGATATCGACAAATGGAGCAATTAGATCTTATAGTTTTAGTAAAAAAATTCGGCCAGTAAGGTACTTAATAGACTATGCTTAAAGTTAGGAAAAAAAATTGTTTTTAAAACATAGAAATAAATGGGTACCAAGATAAACCTAGGTATCCACGCAAAAAAATACTTAGCCCAATACTACTAGCACAGAAACAGGCCTTATAACTTTACTGAAAAATCGAGATTTTATTTCAAAAAAAACACCGAAACATCTTATTGATATCTCGGTGTCCTTTTTACTTTTTTGATTTTAAAAAAAGTGCTTACTTATTCCCAGTGACAATCATCTTCCCAAAGCGCCACTTCCCGGCATCCACTTCTACTTGAATAAAGTACAAACCTTCTGGCCAATCGCTCACATTCAAAACCATTCTTTCTTCTAATACTTCCAAGCCACTGGTTTGATAAACCTCCGTTCCGGTGGCCGTAAGTACTCTCATTTTTTTGATGCCAACGGTATTCGGAAGATCAATGCTTACGAGATCATGTGCTGGCACAGGATAGACGAGCAATTCCTTATTGTTTTTCGGACTTACCCGATTAATAATCGTGGCTCCAAGTACCACACTGTAATCTTCTACTTCTCCAAAAGTAAGAATCACACAAGGGTCCGTTTGTACAGATCCTCTTTGCATCGCAATTCTCATTCTCGAAAGCTCTCCCGTTTCTACAAAATCAGGAAGCGTAACATCCGCCGCCAAGGTCGCACTGAAAGTACCCAAAGCCGGAGCGTTCAACATGCCCGAGTAAACGAGTTCTGTCACTGGATCAAAAATTCTATCATTATTCAAATCAATCCAAATACTCCAATATTCGTCATAAGTGTCCCAACTATAACCCGTGGTCAATTCGATGGAATAAGTATCTCCTGGATAAATCTCCGTCGATACCGCCAAAGAATTGGAATACCTGCTTTTGCCACTGGCATAATCAATTTCATTGAATTTTACATTGGCAATCCATTCGTGCCAAGGGAAATCTCCAAAGGCGTCGCAATAATTTCCAGTTGGAATAAGCGTGCCTTGGCAAGTACATCCATCGGCTAAGATCCTATCATTATTCGTTAGCGCATTGCCATCATCACAGCTGTTTCCTGGTGTCGCAGGAATCGCTGGATCATTGTCATCACAATCATCTACTGCACAGACTCCGTCCATGTCGACATCGGTACAGACTGGCTCACAATCGTCAGGAATGCCATTATTGTTTTGGTCATTATTGTCATCGAATCCTTCGCACTGATCTTCCGCATCACAAATGCCATCTCCATCTGTATCCACAAAGGTTCCGCTACAATCACAGTTGGCATCAAAAATATCATTCTCGGTACAATCGTCGCCATCATTACAAGAATCTCCGGGCGTACAATTTCCGGTTCCAAAGATTGGTGTCAGGGTCGCATTGTTAGAAGAGACAAAGTCAATCACGGGGTTGGTTTCTCCTGTTTCCAGCCAGTATAAAAAGGTGTAGCCATTGTCTGCTTCGGCAGTTAGTCGAACGGGGACATTGGCCATATAGGTTCCGGTGTAATTGAAAGGCAAATCCATGGTATTCCAATTGATCAAAACCTTTCCGCCAGAGTTGGCATCGAAATTAACCGTCAAGTCATATTCTCCATTGAGGCCATATTGGTTGTCCATAAATCCTCGGTAGTAGTCGGGTCTTTCTTCAAAGAAGTTTTTGTAAAGATCTATCCATTGTTGCCAAGAGAAAATACTTCCGCCCATGGCATTTCCATTCCCCCACTTGTTGAGGTGGCGAGGAATATTGGGTTCGTATAAATTGGCCACTTCATCGGTCATCGCATTTACTCTTGGGCTATTGTAAATCAATTCCATAAAACTACAAGACCTTTGAATCCATTCCGCCCGATAATCTGGTCTTTCCAAAAGCTTGCGGAGGAATAAGGTACTATTGCTATGGTTTGGCCAAGAGGTGCTATTCGCTTCAGAGATCAAAGCCAGGGTATTAAACTCAGGATTGGCATCTGGGGTAAGATTATTTTGCGTACTTCCGTCGGTGTCAGCCATACAGTAGCGCCATTTAGCGCCGTCTTTTCTTTCTCTCCAGATGGTGAGGTTATTGGCTGGCCAATCGTAATTGGCAAGATAAGTCATGGCAATCCAGTAATTCAAAAATTCATTGACATCAACTTCTTCTTCAAAACGTGCCATACTAGCAGGATCGTTTAGGTCGGCGCCTTGCATAAAAGCAAACAAGTCATCATAAATAGCAGTCGATCCTTTTTTTACATCCACCCAATCCAAACCTGGACTTTTCAGGATATCCAAATCATCTTCATCTACATCATAAATGGCTTCGAAATATTCTCCTGAGTATTTTTCTCTTAAGTTGTGTAATCCCCAAAATTCTCCGTTTAGAAATACGATAGCTGGGATTCCTGATTGAGTTTGAATATCTACTTGTCCGGCAATTAAATTTTGCGTCAACATATCTCTAAAACCCATTCTGAAAAAATCCTGTCCCGAGTTTCTCAATTTCAAGCGCTGAAAATCAGCGTGTGTTCTTTCTGGATACAAATTATATTCAATAGCGCCATCTCCATATTCTTTGGTGCGAAGCGAAATCCCAAGACTCTTCATTGCATTGTTCCGACTACAAGCACCATTGATTTCAACTCCTGCATTGACATCCCAAAGTAGGGTTCCGTCTGGTTGGAACATTTTAAAGTTGGCAGGTCGTTCCCAATCTCTAGCCCAATTCACTGGATAGGTAGCACAGTAGGCCTCTACTCCATTGGTACCATCTACATAGATTCCTATTTCGTCATCGAAAAAATTATCAGGATCAGAGGTAATGAAAATGACATCCATATTTGGATTTTCATCAATCAAATAAGCTTCATTATCTGGTGCACTATTGGCGTAGCCTGGCTTGGCAGCAATAGCTCTTACCGCAGCGGTTTCTGTAATAAGAACAGGCCCCGAATAGCTGAGGCTATTTTGATCAGGATCGGAACCGTCTAGGGTATAATAAATAGTGACGGCCGGATCTGGATGAGAAATTTCTAAAAATTGCGTTCCTTGATAAATTGAACTTGGTAATAATATTTCTGGGGATTCCAAATAAAGTAACGAACCATCATTGTTGGCATTGGCGGAAGGGGTACCTACATTTACAAAGTCGCCAGTCGCATTTGGAATTCGCGCATGAGTAGATTCAAAGGCTGTTTCAGGGAAGGTATAGGAATCGATAATTTCCAAACCATTGGCGGTCATCTGAGAAATCGCAATAGATTCGCCACCAGCTTTTAGAGAAAAATCAGCATGCAATATTCCATCTTCCGGATCACCGTCGGTAAAAAAAGTAAGGTAAGCACCTGGAGCAATACTCAGTCCTGCCGGGATTTCCCATTTGTCGAGTTCGCTTAATTTATCAGACAAAAACAAACCTCCCAATTGGATTGTTTGGTTGGTCGTATTATACAGCTCTACCCAGTCTTCACTTTTCCCATTGATGTCTTGATAGTTGGAACCAAAAGGAGCAATTTCATTAATCACAATTCCTACGACTGGCCCAGGAGGAGTGACGGTTCCTTCTGCTTCGATGATAAGTCTTGCTGCCAGATTAGGGTTTTTATTAAAAGCAATCGCAGTCCGCAGACCAGATCCTTGAATAATAAAGGACATCGCATTTCCTTCTGTCCAACCAGGAATACCGACGATCTCTTGCACAATAGCTGCAATATCCGGAGACCTTTGGTCGGGACCAGCGGCATTTAAACTGAGCCAGGAATTGGGTAGCCAATTGGCGGAAGCATTGGTTGCATTTCTTCCAGAAATATTGGCTTGTGTAAGGGCAAAGGGTGCAGAGTTTCCTGCGGCATCGCCAAAGATATTGAGGTCGGTTGTTCCAACAGTAACTTCATCCACGTAGAATTGGAGGTAAGCTTGATTGATGGTCGCATTGGCTGGAAGCAGGACGTTTTGAAAACGAAATCCGACAGTCAGTTCATTGCCGCCTTCGTCTACCATTTCGATATCAGAGCTAGAGAGCGTTACAAAGCCGGAGGCGTATTCTTCTGCATCATCTGCTCCGCTGCTAATTTGTATATCTAAATTAATTGGAGTTTGGGCAAAAAGCATTTGACTACTCAAAAGAGTAATAGTCAGAAAGGTCTTAAAGATAGCAGTCCATTTCATAATTTCGTCGTTTGTGTTTGTTTAATCTATAAGGTCTCAAGTTGGTATCAACTTGTGAATAGCTAAGTTTGCAGGCAGTCTATTTCCTCCTATTCTATTTAGCATAAATAGGAAGTAAGCCGATCAGTAAATCAGTCTTTGGTAAGGTAAAAAGTGGAATTAAGAGTGGGAGGAGAATTACAATTAAATTGTTTCCGCTTTAAAAATAGCTTTTTTTTTTGGCAAAATCTATTCTAGGAGAAAGAACACTACTTTCTGGTTAGTTTTTGCATATGGCTTTATTTTAATGCGTAGAGAATGAAAAAGAATGCTTTCCAACTTATTTCAACTCGCCTATCGCAAGTACTGACTACTCTTCTGGGAAATTTTTTTTTGTAGAGATTTGTAGTGTTTTTATTCCTTGCAAATCGATGGAGAACTGGATGGCAATTGGATACTCTTCTTTATGATAAGTACAGCCGCTATTAATATCAAGAACGCTGATTGGAGGGCTTTGATAATAAAACTTTCCAAAAGTCCTAAAACTTCTTCTTGACTAAGACCAAAACGATACTTGAATGGTAGACCCTTTTTAAAGGAGTGTTCCTGTTCTTTTCCTTTAAAGATTATCGTCGTTAATTCGTAATCTTCTTCGTCAAAAATAAATTCAATTCCTTCCTCTATGTTTTCAAGATAAACATCTCCTAAGTCTTTTGTTACTACCGTATCTTCCAAATAGGGAAAACAAAATTCATTAAGGAATAATTGGCCCCATGCTTTTTCGCTGTTATTAAACTTAAATTCCATTATGTTTTAGTAATTAAAAAATTCATTGAATGGACTCGCCTCCTCCACTACTTATTAGTATCATGTTTTGCTCCCACCTTGCCTCTTCTCTCCTAAAAGAAAACATTGCAATGCCTAAACACCTCAATATAAAGAATCACAAGCTCCTTATTCCTCTCCGACTCAAAAGCCCTAAAACCATCAATTCCGTTACAGAAAAAAAAGAACAAAGCCCATTTATCTAAACTTAAAATTCATCTGCAAAAAATCCCCTGTCACAAAAAAAGAAATCATTGTTTGGAATAAATAAACGACCCAAAAAGCCTTTGTTTACTACTATTTCACGCACTTAAGCCCCTCCAAAAAAGCACTTTATAAAATCTTTTTTATCATAATTGTTGCATTTCAATATAAAAACCTGCAAGTTTGTATTCGTAAGTTAGTTACAAATACTTACGCTCCCTCAGAGAAATTCCAAATACAAAATATTCCCTTTCTTCCCATTTTAGTACCTCCGATTTTTTTGCCTCCTGCAAAATGAATCTATTATAATTTACCTCCTTTTCTAATATAAGCAAGATAGCCTGTCACAGGACATTCAAAAAACAAACAAACATTCTGAAATTTCAGAATCCCCCCTTCCTCCATTTTTTCTCCCTTTCCTCCCACTTAATTATTTGACGGAAACCGACCGAAGGAAGGTTCACGAAGTAAATAAAATCATCAATTTTTTTTAGGATTTCGGTAATTTTTCACGCTTTCGCCTTTACAGTTGATCACTTAGAAAATTTACCAAAATCAAAATTGCTGAATTTATTTTTTCCCGTCCCAAGCAAGGAATCACAATTTTACAAAAAAAGACAGCATCCGAATCTGCTGTCGAGATATAGGTTCTTCTCCACATTCTAAAGAGAATAGTAACCAACAAAACACCAATTCTTTAACCTTACAATTTTCTCACATGTCCAAAAATTTACACAACTCCGTTATCCCTTTCTTAGCATTTTTCTTACTCTTCAACTTTACTTTATCTGCCGCAACTTTTACGACTACTCAAAGTGGTGATTGGTCTGACGCCAATACTTGGGCAGAATCAGGATATCCTACTCCATCAGATATAGTCATCATCAACGATGGTCATATCGTAACGATTACCGGAACTAATGCTTATACTTTTTATGGAAACATCGTCATTAAAGAAAATGGAGAATTACTAGTGGATGCTGGAAATAGTAATGATGCTTTAATTTTCTGTGGAGGGGAGTTTCACGTTTTTGGAAAACTTACTTTTACTGCTGATAAAGATTTTTCTTTTGTTGGAGCTGGACATTTCTGGGGACACCCTGGTTCTGAAATTTGGATCACCGACGACTGGAAAGTTTCTCAATATACTACGACTACTGTGGAATCTATCTGTGTAAGAGTGGATGATGATTTTCACATCAAAGGAACCAACGCTATTGTTTGTGGAGATGGTGGAGTGAGTATCGGTGGCGATCAAAGTCAAAATACTTTCAACCTTTTTAATGATGCAACGCTTGCTCAGGTTTGTAATGAAACCATCGTCTACCGACAGTCTGGTGGAAGCTGTGGAGACTTTATAAAAGGCGGAATAGGTAACTCTCAGCCGATCGCTTATGATGATTCAGAGACTACTTCGATCAATGAAGCAATACAAATCAATGTACTTAATCATGGCATTAGCGATACCGACCCAGAAGAGGAAGATGTATTGACCATTACTTCTGTAGGAACTGACTTTATGAACAACCAAGTAACTAAAGAAGGAGGTACTGTAAGCATCAATAATAATGGTACAGAAAACGATCCTACTGATGATTTCATCGACTATGTACCTGCGCCAGAATTTGTGGGAACAGACGAATTCCAATATGTCATTACAGATTCTAATGGTGGCTTTGCTTATGCAACCGTAACCGTTGAAATTACCGCAGTACTTCCGGTAGAATTGGTCAGCTTTAAAGCTAAAGAAGCGGCTTGCAAGGTAAACTTAAGCTGGGTAACAGAAACAGAGTTGGACAACAGTCATTTTGATATCGAAAGAAGTGTAGATGGTTACCGTTTTTCTAAAATCGGACAAATAAAAGGAAGTGGTACCAGCAATCAATACCACGTTTATGATTTTGTAGATGCCATGCCTACCAGAGAAAACTACTACCGTCTTAAGCAAGTAGACTTTAACGGTACAAGCACTTACTCTGATGTGATTTTTGTAAAAAGCGAATGCTTGAAAAACGACGAGAGTATTGGTTTCGTAAATATTTTTCCAAATCCAGCGATGACTGGCGAAGTCAACATGCGCTTTGAAGCCAATGTCAAAGAAAACGCCATCTTAAGTATTGCTGATATTTATGGCAAAAACATCTTGCGAGAAGAAGTAAGCATTGAGCAGGGAATGAATAGTTTCGCAGTAGATATCAATGACTTAAAAGCAGGTACTTATATTCTTTCCTTGGGAAGACAAACAACGAAATTTATCAAAGCGATTGACTAGTAGTTTTTGGTTTTTTTTCCAAACTATTTTCAAAGCGTTTTGAATTAAGAATAGGTTTACGATAGGTGATTAATTATAAGTGGCCCGGCATTTTGTCGGGCCACTTTTTTATTTTTTTTGTACCTATTGATTCTAGGAATAGGATTGCTTATTTTTTTGATTGCCAAAGATAAGGACAAGTTCTTTGAACTAAAACATGACATTATCTTGAACGACTTTTAAACTTATTCAAGAACGACAATCCGCTTTGTAGAAAAACCATCCTCACTTTGGAACAATAAAGAATAGACCCCTTTGCCATAAGAAGAACAATCGAGTTCTAAATTATCTGAAATAGAAATATCCTTTAAAAAATCTACTTGCTGTCCTAATTCATTGAAAACAGAAATATTAAAGACCTCACTATTCTTTACAGAGATTGTTAAAAACTGGCTTACTGGATTTGGATAAATAGCTATTAGATTTTCTGGATTAAGTTCTCGTACACTCACTGCTGTTTTTGGCTCATACAATTCCATTTCCGTTACAAAAGTAAAAGGGAAGCCTCCTTTCGTTTCATAAAAAGTAAAAATATACTTTTCAAAAAATTCATCATTCTCAAATTCAAACAACTGCCATTCATTCACCTTGAGGCTTGCCGCTTCCACAGAATCCAAAAGAACCACTCCATCACTATTTTCACCTTCCAAAGTCCATCGAACAGGCATATAATCGGAGGGCCAAGTATTGGATTGGTCATTGGAACAAATCAAACTATACGCCACTACATTTTTGGCACCGGAAGTATCTGGAAATTCATAACTAATCCAAGCTGGAAAATCAGAGGCCTCACTATTGGCCCATCCCAAGTTAATGACATCTTCATCAAAAGCATAGGCTGCCAAATTAGGGACGGGACCTGCATGTTCTGAGATGGCCTCAATTATTCCGGTACTAGCATCGGTAATATCTTCAGAATAATCCTGCGCAAATATGGGTGGAGAAAAGGGAAGTAAAAGCAATAAAAAAAAGAAAGGTTTGTAAATATGAAAAGTCATGTTATTATATTTTAAGTAAGCAGGTGTTCAAAATAATTAATTATTTGTGGTAGGAAAAGATAGATCAATTTTTCAAATCGTGTTGATCCTTCCAATTGTCTCTTTTAGTATTTAGCGCGGAAATAATCTCTGATTTTTTTGTTTTATTTTTGCGTA
Organism: uncultured Saprospiraceae bacterium; assembly: GCA_938015925.1. Lineage (GTDB taxonomy): Bacteria > Bacteroidota > Bacteroidia > Chitinophagales > Saprospiraceae > CALLVY01. The sequence continues at coordinate 28,487 of CALLVY010000772.1, read as the reverse complement.
TCGAACATCGAAAAGGCATCTGCAAAAGCAACAACCGTCGCTATCACTCTTGCAGATATATACCAATAAATACTGACATAAATTAGATCCTTTTTCTCCATAGCAGTAGCAGGAATACTTTTGGGTATTTGAACTAAAGCTTGAGTTATTTTTTTGTCAGAAAAATAATTAGGAGATTAATCCTTGCTTGTAAAAAATTAAGGAAGTTATCCTTTTGTGTAGCTTTATATTTTGTGTCTTAGCTTGGATTATTTTTTTGATCAACGTGGTTGTAAAATATGAATTTCATGAGATAAAGGAGCGCCGGCCAATTTGGAAGCCCCTTGAGTATTATTTCTTTTCCCGGTTTATTTTTTTAATAATTCATACATCCTCTTTCTGAACAAGACCCTACTTTTTATCCAGTAGTCTTATGTTCTGGATATATTCTAAAGGAGTATTGCATTAGCATTAGGGCTAAGTACTCTTGAGACATTTACAAACCAGTCCGGCTGATTGTCTCTAAGTAATAGCTTGTTCTCCGAGTGGAGTAAAAGGTAATAGAGGAATGCTATTTTTTTTAGAAAAATATTTTTTCGGTGAGTAAGTTCTTCGCTTTGCTGTGGTTAAACGCTTTGGGATTGGCGGCTAAAATCTGGAGAAGAGGTGCCGCTGCATTTGGATTATTTTGTTGAAGATAAGCTAAGGCCATATACCATTGGGCATGTTCCGTGTATATTGGATCAGCATTACTTATTAGGTCTTGAAAGTTTTCAATCGCTGGGGCGCTTTTTCCGACTTCCAGGAGACTAATCCCTAGTGCCAAGCGGTATTTCCCATCTTGACTTTCCTCAATGGCTTGTTGCAGTAAAGGAATTGCTGCATCGTATTCTTTTGTTTGATAAGCTTGCCCTGCTTCTAGCAGGACGTCTGCTGATTGGCCCCGATCTCCAAAAGACAATTCGTAAGGTTCTAGATAATTGGCTACCTGTTGGACCGAAGATAATTCAGGTTGCATGGAAGGGAGAAAAAACAAGAGTAGCATCGCGGCAGCAGCCGTGACTGGAATGAGCCACATTAAAATAGATCGTCCAGGCTTATTTTTCTTTTCTTGATATTTTGGCAATACTGTTTTCAACCAGTCTTTGGTTTCGAGATCTCCAGATTGGTCGATGTAATTCAAAACAGCTTGATGCGCCAAGGCATCTTCCTTAGACTCCGGGTATTCCGCCTTTTCTTTCGCAAAGACTTCTTGTTCTTCTTTTCTCAAACGTCCGCTGAGAAAATCGATGATTTTATCTAAATCTTTCATAACATATCCTGTTTTAGGTATCCGCCTCTGAAAGGGTGAGATTGTGGTAGCTATTCCTTTACAAGGGCTGGTACTTATCTATTCTAAATTTTTTTTTACGATGCTTGCCAACTAAATACACGGTGTAAAAAACTTTCGAATTGCTTATTTTTAAAATATCATTTTAGTTCGTACTTCACAAATCTTCTTTGTCGGCTTGCACACGTCTTACTCTAAGTGGCTTAGCAATTCTCGATAATGGTTAGATTCCATGATGAGGTTTTTTAATTTTTTGAGACAAGAAGATTTTTTGTTTTTAGCTACGGCGGCACTCGCAAATTTCATCTGCTCCGCGATTTCCACCATACTCAACCTTTCGTAATAATAATAGATCAATACCCGATGACAACTTCCTCCCAATGCTTTGAATAAAGTTTCCAAAGCTTCTTTTCGCTCTTGACTGATCAAAGTAGAAATGGACACTTCCGGCACCGCAATATTCTCTTGCTCTTCCGTAAGCGAAATGTTTCGAGATTCTTTTTTTATTTTTTTGAGCCAGAGATTTCGACAGATAGAATATAGATAAGCTTCTACATTTTCTACTTTATCCAGACGCTTGTCTCTTACCAGCTTAAAAAGGGCTACAAATCCATCCTGAAAGATATCATCTACATCCTCTGATTTTCCATTATTTCTCAAAATAAAATGAGCCACCTGATCTTGTATACAGCTAAAAAGATAACGAACCGCTTTCGCATTCTCCTTTTTATCTTTCGACTGTAACTGCTCGATAATTAATTGACTAGCCTGTCTTTCCATCTACTATCTAATTGTATGTTATGCTCAATGTTAAAAAGGTAATAACAATTGGAGCTATTTTTTTCTTTTATCCTTACGCATAAGATTTTTGTTGATATTTCTCTCAAAACATCCACCTAAGCAAGGTTAATTTATTTTTTTAAACCTTATTCTTCTAATTTCCATATATTGCACCTTAGGACTTCCGGGTTATTTTTAGTCCGCGTCTCCTAAACTCCTCTATACCGAACTCCCCATATACACAATCACTGCCCAAAATACCAATTATCAACAATTAATTACGGACTCTATTAAATTTTACGACTAATTGATAATTTCAACATCTCTATGGTCAAAACCAGATATTTAGACTTTTATTATACTTCACAAGAATCTATTCATTTGATATTAAATGGAATAAAGCTATTACCTTTTTTAATTCTTAGGAACTAGGAATTATAACACCACCTAAAATTAACTATTACTTTATTCGCTAAGCAAGTATCCTTTCGGATGCACGCCTTAGCAACTATTATTTAATTACACCAAGAATAAATACTGAATCATGAAAAACAAACAAACCTTTATTTCACTCCTATTCCTATGCTTTTTAAGTTTTAATACCGCTTTTGCCGCCAATCTTGGCCCCAAAATCGTAGTCACCAATTGGAGCAATCCTATGGACAACAACGGCTGTATAATAATTGCAGACAATGGAGATTATATTTTGTCTGTCGATGTTACCGTTATTGTAGGCAAAGATGACCTTAGCCCCTTCCCTTCCTTATACTACTCTTACGATTTTGGAGGACTAGAGGTTGGTAGAAGCAATCGAATTTCTAATACCGACCTGGTCATGGTTAATGACAATGGAAACATTGTTTTCCAGGCGACCTTTAATCACAAAATCGATTATACAGAACTCTGTCAAGCCTCAAGTACGCCTGGTATCTTAAATTATTCCATCAATTTAGAAACCCCCGCTCAAAATCAGGAAGGCACAGAACCACCAGGAGAAAATTTCACCGACTATCCAGTCGCTGATTACAAAGGAACTCTATTCCCGGAATATCTTTTTTTCGACGAGTATGGAAACCCTATTGCGCCTACTTCTTTGATCACTGGCCAAAAAGATATTTGCTGTAATTATACGGAAGCTCAAAGCAATAGACTGGCCGCTCCTTCTATTACAGCCTCTCCAAATCTATTGACTCCTGATTTTCAAATCTCTCCAAATCCATTTCAAGAAGAGTTTTTAATTACTTTTGATCGTACTCCTGAAACCGCATTACAGGTAGAATTATTCAATGTTTCCGGGAAACGTGTTGTTTACCACCAAATCCTTGGAGATCAGATCAGTAATACCTTAAGGATTGATACGCAGGAATTGGCTACAGGTTTTTATTATTGCCGAGTCAATAATGGAAAATCTTATAAAATAATTAAATTGGGAAATTAAAGTAGAAAAATGTCTACTTCTTAATCCTAAATTTGTCAAAACAGGCCATGAGTCTAACTACACCGATATTCCTTGAATCAACCAACAGAAGAGTTAAATCTTTAACTTTTCTGTTGGTTATTTTTTTCCTTTTCTTCTTCTCCATACTTCCTGCACAAAACCCTCCCATGACCCAAGCGGATAGCCTCTCCAATCTAGGAGACGCTCTTTTGGCTAAGGTGGGTACAGATTCAACCGAGGCGGCAAATGAGCAAAAAGTCTTAGCTGCCATTGATTACTTTAAAGCCGCAGAAAACTGGGAAAAATATGTCGAGGGTTATAATTCTCTTTCTGTGGTCTACAATTACCATGGCAACTATCCGAACTATACGCTAACAGTACAACAAGCTATTCAAAAAGCCAAAGAATTTCTGCCCAATGATAAAGGAGAAAACCACAGCATTGCGCTCAATAATATGGCTACGCTTTATCATCAAAATGGAAATTATCGGCTAGCCATTAAATACTATATGCAATCGCTAAACCTTATTCCTCCCACGAAAGCTTATAAGGAATCTCTCGCCATGAGTTATCACAATATTGGCAAATGCTATCAAGATCAAGGCGACTTCGATAATGCGCTCCGTTACTTTCCCAAAGCATTGGAATTATACCAAAAATTTAGTACTGAAACCAGTCCGAAAAATATCCCTGGATGTCTTTTCGATTGGGCCAAAGCTTTAAAAAATAAAAACCAATTGGATAGCGCCTTCGTCTATTTCGAAAAAAGCATCAAGGCAGGCAATCAAATAAAACAAGAACGAGATTATTTAGACCCGGTCAAACTCCTTTGCTATCAAAACATGGCAGATCTTTTTTTACAAAAACAACAAATCCCTAAAGCACTAAACTATATCGACAAGGCATTGGCTCTGCAAAAAGGAAAATCATTTAAAGATGCCCATCTTAGCTATCGAATGCTTTCTAAAATTCATGCACACAATAAAGATTGGGAGCAGCAATTTGCCTTGTTGAATCAGTGCAACAAAATGGTGCTTGAGCAATACAAAGACTTTGAAAAACACCAGGAAATAGCCAAGAGTTTTTTAGACATCGGAAAATTTTATCAACAACAAGGGAAACTAGATTCGGCGCTCTCTTTTTTCCAAAAAGCACTCCTAACGAATACCTTAGATTTCAATCCAACGGATTTGGCCACAATGCCACCTCTTGAAAACTTATTGGATTTAAATACCGCATTGGATATCATTCGCCAAAAAGGAAAAAGCTTTTATCAGATTGCACTTAGTCACCAGGAGAAAGAAAAAAAAGAAAACCTGGAATTGGCTTTGGCCACCTATCACTACGCTACTCAGATCATCCAACAAATCCGGCAAACTTATTCGGCAGAAGGCTCTAAACTCCACCTTTCAGGAAAGGTAAAACCGATCTTTGAAGAAGCCATTCAGGTCGCCCAACTATTGTATCAATCCCAAAAAGATAAAAACTATTTAGCGGATGCTTTCTATTTTTCAGAGAGCAGCAAAGCCATTCTTTTACTGGAATCCATCCAACAAAACCAAGCACTGAATCATGGAGATATTCCAGATTCTTTATTGCTAAAAGAACAAACTTATAATGCTCAAATTAATTTTCTTAAAAACCAATTGAGTCAGGCGCAACAAACAGAACAGGATAACTTAGCGGAACAAAAAGAATGGAAAAATCGATTGTTTGATTTACAAGAAGAACACAAAAAACTGATTGCCCGTTTTGAAAAAAATTATCCCCGGTATTATCAATTAAAATTCAATACTCAACTTACCTCGGTTGCAGATTTGCAAGAAAAAACACTTAGCAGCAACAGTGCTTTGATTGAATATTTCCATGGCAGTGAGCACAATTATGTTTTCTGTATCACGCCGCAAGATATAGTTCTACATCAGTGGCCAAGTTCGACCCAACTCTCCTTGAGTATTAACGACCTTCGGAACTCCATCATCGAGCCTCCTGCCTCTACTGATTTCTTACAGGCTTACCTAGACTTCACTATCCGTGCAAATCAGCTTTACGAAGAATTATTACAGGACGTTCTTGCGCAACTCTCCCCTGCTACCCAGCAGCTAATTTTCATCCCTGACGAGTACACCAACTATTTGCCTTTTGAACTATTGCTCCAACAAAAAGCTCCGGCAAGTGCAGATTTTTCGCCAGACCATTTGTCTTATTTACTCAATGATTTCCGAATCAGTTACAACTATTCCGCCACCTTATTTAAAACGGGTTCCCAAAAAGAACCGCAAGACAATCCCAACAAATTTATTGGCTTTGCCCCTACTTTTAAAAGTAATATTAAAACAGCCAGTCGATCTTGTTCCGATTTTGCTTTATCCCCTTTACTTTGCAATCAAAAAGAAGTAGAAACTATCCAAAGTCTTTGGGGGGGAGTCGTCAAAAAAGATGCCCAAGCCAGCAAGACCGCATTTATCGAACAAGCTCCAGACTACCAAATTATACACTTAGCGACCCATGCCTGTATCGATAAAAACTATGCCGACCTCAGTAAAATTCATTTTAAAGAAAATGCGATCAATGGTTTTGACTTACACAATCTTCGCTTAAAGGCCGACCTCGTGGTGCTTAGCGCCTGTAATACGGGATCAGGAAAAATGGCAAAAGGAGAAGGCGTTCTTAGTCTTGCCCGAAGTTTTACGCAGGCTGGTTGCCCTAGTTCTTTGATGAGTCTGTGGTCTGTAGATGATTGCAGCACTTCAGATTTGATGATTGCTTTTTACCAACAACTTTACAAGGGTTTGGATAAGGACGAAGCATTGCAACAAGCAAAAATAAATTTCTTAAAAAACACTTCTGATAAAATAAAATCACATCCTTATTACTGGGCAGGTTTTGTACAGACTGGAAATATTTCCGCTTTAAGAAACAAACCTTTTTCGGACTGGCTCAATCCTTGGATGATTGGCCTTTTGCTGGCGGGTTTTGTCTTTTGGGTTTTTCTAAGAAAAAAGAATTCGAAAACCGAGGAAAGATAATTTCAAATTCAATCTTCTTTTATACAGCGACAGGAAAGTCCCCAATGGTCATAACGGGATTCCATTCTACCAGATCCATCGACCATCTTTTCAAAACACCTGGCTTCGCCACCAAAGGATCGATCACTAGTCCAATAATACAATTTCCGATCCTTATCGCGAAGGGAACCTCGATCTAGCACACCATTGAAATTCAAATTCAATTGAGCGACCTGGTCTTCTGACAAATTTTGCCATTCTTGCTTGCTTGGCAATCGCCAGCCCGGAGGACAACTACTCAAGGCTGTTTTAAAGTCAAAATGAATGACTCGTTTTCCCTCCGGTGATAAACCTTCTAAATCTCCTGCCATCCAGTGTTGGCCATTGAGGAGGATCGTGGGAAAAGAAAATTGAGCGGCGGCCGGCGGCGCTTCCGCAGAAGGCACCTTTTCAGAATTGGCAACAGGTACTTCCACCATAGACTCCTCCGCTTTAGGTTCTTCTATCATTTTCAAAACCTGCTCCGCCACTTCCATAAAAGCATGATCTACACTTTGCCAATGATCGTCCATGACAGGAATACCGTTGGCTGGACAAGGGTTCAATTTCCCAAAAGAAGTAGCCCTCCACATACAAGGCTTGAGAATAACAGGTACAACCCTTGCCTTCTCTGCGGCATGCAATTCCATCGCAGTTTTCACCTCCTGTTCATAAGCAAACTCTGAAGCAATAAAGGCGCTAGAAACCAAAAGTAGAATGATCGGAGATTGATGTAAAGCTTCCATCATCGCCTTTTCCCGATCGGCACCTGCCGTGATTTCTCCATCGTGCCAGGCATCGACCAGACCAATGCGTTCTATCGCTTTGAGCTGCAAGCGAAGTCGCTTGAGCAAGTCTTCATCCTCGGGTACATAGGCGAGGTATACATTTACAGCAGGTCTTGAATTTGACATTGGCGTTCTAATTGTGATCTTGCAAATGTATCGTTTTTTTTGCTTTTGGGAAAAAGGGAAAAACAAAAGCCGCTGCAAACAAAGTTTACAGCAGCTTGACTAATGATCGTATAGATCTCCACCAGTGAAAAAGGCCTAGGCCTTTTTCCTGTTCTTTAGGGTTGGGTATCCTGGTTTTTATTTTATTTCTACTACTTCAGAACGAACCGTTTCATTGCCAAAATAATAGGTTTTATTATTGATTTCTTCGGGCTTATAAGTATAAGCAGCAATTTGTATAAAGCTAGATCCGGTCGTTACATTTTTTAAATCATCTGCGGTAAATTCAACGCTTGTAACATCGCCAGCTACCGTTTTGATGGCTTCTCCAACGATATAAATGATCGAATCTGCCCGAGATACATTTTGGCAAGTCAGGGTATAACCACTTGCTTTGACGACTTCATTGCCACTAGTGATTGCTCCCAAACTTGGAAAAGGAAAATCAACAGTATGCGTGAATCCTGTCACAGAACCCGCACCGGCAACCGTCCAGTCATAAGAACTAGGATATTGCAAACCTAAAGGTTGGGTTATTCCCGGAAGGTAGACGTAGGATTTATTTTCATTGACAGTCAATGCCGCATCCATTACGGATATTGCTCCAGCATCTACGAAGGAGTTGAAATTATCATTGGTTAGAAAAGCTACTGCGGTACCAATTTCGGTATCGAGCGTAATTGGAGTTGTAACCGTTGAGATTGCATTAATCCCCCAAAAGGCACCATCACCAAGGCCAACTGTTGGGCTAGGAGCCGCAGGAGTAGTGGCTACTGGGTCTTCTATTATTGGATCTTCATCTTCCATACAGGCGGTAAAACTGAGCCCTAAAAAAAGGAGTAACATCCAGACATTGTTCTTTTGAATACGTTTCATTGTAAAGTTTTTATGGGTAAATACCAGAACCTAATGCGAAAAAAGGTTCATCGGATTATAACTTGATTAACAACACAAAGATGGAAAGAAGGGAAAAAGCAATGAATACGTAAAACTACTTAAACTGATAAATGGAAGTACTTAGGTCCTGTCTAAAAAGGAGAGCAGAAGAGTTTTAAGCGCTAAAATTCACAAAAAAAGCAGGCTACCAATTCCTTGAAATAACATTCAAAAAATACAGTAACCTGCTACTATCACTAACACTTAATTCCAAATAGGCCTTATTCTAATGTTGAAGAATAAGCTTTTGGACTTCTCTTTCTAAAGTTTCTAAATTCATTACTTCAATCAGATAAAGTCCTGCTTCCCAGTTGTCCGTAGACACTTGGAGTTCTTGATTCGTGTTGCTTACCAAAAGGGTGGCGCATCCATTTTCTGGCCAGGGAAAGTGCTAGCTGTTCTGCCAAAGAGATTACTCTTTGACTAAGGCAAAATTTTCCCAATAGCAAGCAGTGCTCTCGCTAGAAAATTGAAATAAACAGTTCCCATTGAAGGAAAAAAAACTGTTAAGTTTTAAACCTTCAATGGCCTGTTTGAGCCGAATATTTTTTTTTATGAAGTAAAAAGAAAGGAAAATGTTTTCATAGCTTTGTTTCCTTGCTGCTTACAATGATATATGTCAATTTAGTGCGCAGAGGTAACGATATAATCTTCTTTTTTTTCATTTTTTTTCGCTTTGTTTTCCAATATCAAGAGATTTATTTTACATGTGCTTTTCTAATAAAGCATAAGAAACTAAACACAAGACAGATAGCCCACGAGCAGAAAATCCGACAGGGTTTTCCAATGTAATTTTCAAAAATTTATTTCTCAAAAAATCGCTCAATAAAAAAAGGGAAAACCTACCTTTCAGCAAGCTCCCCCTATCGAATGATTATTGATAACCGACAGATGGCCTTATCTTTTTTGTGGAAAGATATATCAGATACCGTCAGCATCAAACCTTCAAAGTTCGTATCGATCAATCAATCATTTAAAAGATCTTTTTTCTATAAAATAAGGATAGCATTTTTAATAGTGACCTTCTAGAAGCGCCTCCCAAAGAGAAGAAAAATCTAGTGTAAACATCACTACTAAATGCCTAAACCTAAACAGATTTAATTTTTGAATATTTTGTTTTCAGAAAAGATAGCATCGAGATTTATCACGATTAAAACCTAAGATTAGATTTCTCATTGAAGGGCTACGACACACCCAAAATTGAACCTAAAACAGTAAACCAAATAAAGACGGTTTACGAAAGTAATATTTAGTTTTTTAGCTTTTTTAATAAGTCTTGCGCTTGTGTATAATGAGGCGCTCGAGGGTTTCCAATCAACAACATCAATTGTTTTCGACAAGCTTCTTTTTTATCACTTTTTAGATAAAGCAAAGCGGTATACCATCGTGCTTGATCCAGGTAAAGTGGATCCTTATTTTCGATCAGCCCTGCAAAAGTTTGCAAAGCTTCTTGTTCTTTCGCCATTTCCATTTGGCTAATCCCCAGCGCCAATCGACTTCTTGAATCTTTAGGATTTTCCACAAGTATTTTCTCTAAGACTGGAAGTGCTTTTTTATAATCCTTTCCCAAATAATAAACACCTGCTTGTCCAAGCAATTCTTCTCCTTCTACAGATCGAGCAGTAAAGGGCAATTCATAGGCGGCATAATAGTCGCCAAACAAATCGCGGGAGGGAGCATCCGTTCCTAAAAACTGTACGCCAAAAACAAGTAAGGCGATGGCAGCAGCGGCACTTAATCCCAACATCCGTCGAATAATGAGTTTACGCTTTCCTTCCAGGTCTTTTTTGATTTCCAATAATTGCTCTTTCATTTCCAGTGCGCCCAAACTTTCTACTTGCTCCATTAGTAGCCGTTGTACGTTCACTTCTTCAGCCAGCGCAGTATTGGTTTTGAGTTGGCTTTCAAAATTGGCCAAGTCTCCTCCTTTTAACTGACCGAGCAGGTATTTTTCGATTTTTTCGTTTGTAAACTCTTGCATTTTTCTGTTCTTAGTTAATTCAAGTTGTTACTTCAAAAGGTTATTATAAAAAGGAGAATCTAATACGATGGCTCTCAGTTTTTTCATACAATTCGATTTCTTATTTTTTGCTACTGCTTCTCCAGAGATATTTAATTGAACAACAATTTCTTTCATGCTCAATCGATCAAAATAGAAATAAACCAAAATCTTATGGCACTCTTCTCCAAGACTCTCTAATAATTGTTTGATCAAAACACTACGTTCATTACTCAGCAAGGTCTTCAATTGTAAATCTTCAGAAACGATATTATTGTATTCTTCAGACAATTCTAATTGACGTGGTTTTTTCATAATGTTTTTATTCCACATGTTTCGACAGATCGTATATAAGTAAGCTTCTACATTGACCTCCGGCCCTAGTTTGTCTTTTCGGGCCATCATATAAAAAGCAATCAAACCTTCGTGAAAAAAATCTTCTGCATCTTGTTCGCTCCCTCTACTCCTAAGAATAAAGCTCCGCACTGTTTTATAGACCCGTTGATGGAGATAAGTCAATCCCGCTTTTTTCCTTTGTTCATCCAAGGATTTCAGCATTTCAATCACTTCGGCATCCGAAATTTGTTTCATATTAGCTGCTACTTTAAATATGTATGTATTGCTCTAAAAGGTAATCAAAAATGAGATTTTTTTTGAGGAAAACGAAAAACAAATGGATAGACTTCCTGACTTGGTCAATTCTTTAATCTCAAAATAAGTAAAGTCAGTCCTTTTAAATCCTTAATTTTTTTGATTGGTTAAAACAAAATCAAGTAAGTTCGAGTCATTTCCGACAGCTCCTCACTTATCCTTTTTCATTAATCGTTCCACCCTTATAAATAAGTATAGATTTCAGGATCAAAAAAGAAGATTCTCCAGATAAAGCATAAAGTACCCAATTAGAGGCCATTTTCTCCATAAGATCTATTTTGTAATAATACTCCTTTTTCTTTGACATTTATTTTCTCTTTTGCTATCTTAATGTTTCCTATCACTTAACAAATTTTCTACTTAATTCCTTTTTTTATAAAAAAAATAGAATTCTGGATTACCTTTTTCCTCAAAAGGCACATAGGAAAGTTGTATCAATCAAAGAAACTTTCAGAATAAAACACTTGCTATACCCTCTTGCGGTATGCACAAAAGAGTAAAGACTTAAAACTCCGGTTTTATTCTGAATATGATTTGTGAGACACCTTTCGGTTGTGGCTGAAGGGTGTACTTTTATAAGCAAAAAATGATTATTTTAACCTTCAAAACTTCAAGATCATGAATTACCTGACGATCTTAGCTAAGCAGACTCTGCTATTAGCCCTCCTTACTACTTGTTCTTTTTATAGTTATGCCAGTAATGTAAATGGCAAAATCCTGGATGTCCAAGATGATGCTAGACTCTACTGTAATGAAGATTGTGAATTGAATTTCTTCATAAGGATCAAGATGGCTCAACCTATAAATGCCAATTCTAACGAATTAGCTCCAATGTATTTTTACTATAATTTCGGAGAAGGAATGGAAGAAACCCTTGATGTAGATATTGATGGATTCAACGATTATGGTAATACGGTCGATAATACTCCTATAGTAGAATATCGAGTCCATTTTTCTATTGATGTTAGCAATGGCAACCAAGACGAACTCCCTGAACACTACTCCTTGGCTTTACTTACCGAGAATCCAAGGTCAACTAATGGTGGTTTTATTCCTTATCCGATAGAAGATTATAAGGAGGAAGATAGTTTTTTCCCTTGCCATGTTTTTGACCTTAGTTTTGGTCAACAATCGCCTGCCCCAGGATGCGACATCACTGGCAATTACATCCCAGCTTATTCGAATGAATTTGACACCCATTGCAAACCTTGTTTTGACATAGAGCCAGAACCAGAACCAGGAGGGCCTAAAGGTGGAATTCTTGTAGAACCCTATGAGCCAAAAAATCAGATCCCGGGTGACGCCAATCCTTTCAACGGAGATGAGAATCCATTCCACACCAATGACCACAACCTAAGTGCTTTACAAATTTACCCCAACCCTTTTAGCACTCAACTACACGTACCTTTTGAATTAAAAGAAGCTGCAAAAGTAGACTTCCAAGTCTTTGATGCCACGGGAAAAATCATCTACCAAGAGTCGAATCCACAAGACGCTGGCATTCATCAAATCGTATTGAATACCGACACCTGGCCCGCTGGTGTCTATTACACTAAAGCTCAATCTGGAAACGCCATCCAAAGCTATCGATTGGTAAAAATAGACTAAACCAACTGACCTCCAATACCAGCTCCAATGGATCATCAATTCCTTGGAGCTGGACTTCGTTTTTCCTATGCTTTGGCTTAATTAATGAGAGAAAATGCACCAACTAAAAATCATAAGCTTCCTATGCCTGTTTCTCTACAGTGCACTGGCTTTCACTCAAACCGAAAACCATTCCTCTGATTCTATTATTGGACACCAATTATTGCAAAAAGCGGATGCCATTCTCTTGCAAAATCTGGATAGTTTTCTAATCTACCACCAGGAAGCCCAACCTTATTTTGAGCGAATTGGAGCTTGGGAACAATACATCCAATGCACCAATGGCTTCAGTCAATACTATTATCAGATTGGCGATTACGATCAATTTAAAAAGACTTCCTTAGAAGCCATTGCCCTCACCGAAAAACACCTGGGCAAGAAAAATGCTTACTACTCCCAAGTCCTCAACAACTATGGTATTTTCTTGCGACAAATCGGCTACTACGAACAGGCACAAGATTATTATCAAAGATCCTTGGCGGTGGATTTTGAGATTGAGGCAGATAATAATTCTATCGCCATTTCTTATTCCAATCTCGGCTCCAATTTTAGGCGCATGGGGGATTATCAACAAGCCATCAATTACTACGACAAAGCCATTCAACTACAGTTAGAAAGCTATGGCTTACAGCATTTTGAAACCGCTCGCTCTATTCTTTTTAAAGGCCATTGCTTTAGAGACATGAAGCAATTAAAAAAAGCAAAAGAGAGTTACCATACTTTTCTAAATATTGTCAAGCAAAAAGGCATGCCTACGGGCTCCGTGGTGACCAAGAGCATCGTCTATTGCTATCAAAGTTTGGCCAAAATATTTTTGCAGGAAAACAATGCAGATAGTACCAATTACTATATCGACCAAGTCATCCAATTGGATCAGGGAGAATACTCTTCCAGAAGAATGCAAAGCTATGAAGTCCTTGGTGATCTACACCGCCAAACCGCCAATTATAAAAAAGCTTTAGACGCTTACCAAGAGGCACACAATATTGGACTTGGCAAATACCGCAAATACGAAAAACATTATTCCAAAGCTCATAATCTCAAGCAAGTTGGAGAAACTTATTTTCTTTTAAACAAGCAGGACGAAGCAATTGAAGCCTATCAACAAGCACTTATTTTTTTAGCTTTTGATTTTTCGGATTCTTCGCTTTACGTCAATCCGCCGATCAATAATTTTATTTCTATCCGCAAGGGAATGGAAATCATTGCGAATAAAGGACAAGCTTATTACGCCAAATATCAGCAGACAAAAGAACTCAAACACCTTCAAGCTTCTTTTGACAATTATGAATATGCAACGCAACTCATTCAAAAACTTCGACAAAGTTTTCTGGCACAAGGTTCCAAAGAATTATTGGCTCAAAAAGCGCTCCCCATTTACGAAGGAGGGATAAAAACAGCATTGGATCTAAACACCGTCACGGGGAAGGCGCATTACCTCGACAAAGCTTTTGCTTTTGCAGAACAAAACAAAGCCATCTTACTCCTTGAATCATTACAGGAAGCGGATGCTAAATTTAGCGGAGGCATCCCAGAAGAAGAACTCGAAAAAGAAAAACAATTGCGGCTCGACATCGCTGTTTATGAAAAACAGATCAACAAAATAAAGCAGAAAAAAGGAAATCAAAATCTTGACAAAATCAAAACATGGGAAAACAAACTTTTTGAATTGAAGCAACAGTATCAAAAAGTCATTGCACATTTCGAAAAAGATTATCCTCAATATTATGACATCAAATACAATACACAAGTTGCCGATGCCCATAGCTTGCGCAAAAAAATAATCGATCCGAGCAGTGCTATTTTAGAATATTTTATTGGGGCAGAAAACAGTTATCTTTTTTGTATTACCAGCAAGGAACTAAAAATCATTCCGCTGGAATTGCCAGACAATCTCGACCAGAGTATCACTGAGCTTCGACAACTAATCACACAAGCGCCAGTACCAGAATCGTTCTTGGCAGAATGTCAAAGTTTCTCCAAATCCAGTTGGCAATTGAGCCAACAATTGATTCGCCCTGCGCTTGATTTGATCCCCAAAGCAATCAAACGATTGATTATTATCCCCGATGATTTTTTGGCCTATTTGCCTTTTGAATTATTATTGGAAAAAGCGCCCGCAGCGGAGGTTACCGATTTCTATGACCATACTTTCGCTTATCTGCAAAATCAATATGCCATCAGTTATAATTATTCTGCCTCCCTTTTACTTAATCATTCTAAAAACAGAAATGCTAAAAGTAGTAAACGCTTTATTGGCTTTGCGCCTTCCTTTGGAAAAGAGATGGCAGGTACTACGCGAGCCTGTGATGGAGGCCAATTACTTTCCTTGAATTGCAATCAACAAGAAGTAAACAATATCAATGCCTTATTCAATGGCCGTACCCTTTTAGCCAGCCAGGCCGACCGCCAGACTTTTATAGCCGAAGCCTCCGATTATCGAATCGTACACCTCGCTACACATGCTTGTGTAGGAGAAGATAATTTGGCGCAAAACAAAATTCATTTTACCGATGATTTTTTATCCAATAAAGATTTGCACAATTTAAATTTACAAGCAGATCTGGCAGTACTGAGTGCCTGCAATACAGGCTCAGGAAAACTGATCAAAGGAGAAGGAGTGATGAGTTTATCCAGAGGATTTATCCTGGCGGGTTGTCCAAGTACGCTGATGAGTCTATGGTCAGTCGATGACTGTACTACCTCTGATTTGATGTTTGCTTTTTATAAAAATATCAAAGACGGACTCCCCAAGGACCAAGCTTTACAACAAGCAAAAATTCAGCATCTAAAAACTGCGGATAAGGCTACTGCACATCCTTATTACTGGGCTGCTTTTGTTCAGTCAGGCAATGCCGAAGCGATGGAATTCCATACTGGATTTCTGGGTGGAAATTGGCGGTGGATACTTTTAAGCCTGGGCCTATTGCTTTTTGCTTTTAGAAAATTTTCTAAATAAAATAATCCTATTAAATAGGAATGAAACCACTAATAAACTTGGTTCTCTGGCAAATCCCGTGTATGAATCAAAGAACGATAAATTCTAAGAATTACCGTTTTTCCCACTTTTTTATAAAAAAAATCGAATTCTCGATTACCTTTTCTACCAAAAGCGACATAGGAAGTTTGTATCGATCAAAGAAACTTTCAGAATAAAACATACGGTGCCTTGCAGCCCTGCTGTAAAGTGCCTAGAGTTAAAAATATAAGACTCCGGTTTTATTCTGAATATGATTTGTGAGACACCTTCCGGTTGTGGCTGGAAGGTGTACTTTTTTTTTGCAAACAATGATTATTTAAACCTTCAAACTTCAAAATAATGAACGCCAGGAAGATCTTACTAAAACAATTTTTTTTCTTACTCCTTTTTACGACTTCTTCTCTTTTCAATACGGATATCGCCGCGAACAATGGAAAAATCCTGGATGTTCAGGATGATGCGCGGTTTTCAGCTCCTGCAGATAATTGTGAAATAAAAATTACCTTTTCCATAAGGATGACAAAGCCATTTGTACCAGGGAGTCAAAGTTTTCAAAGTTTAGTTCCAATGTATTTAAGATACCATCTAGAGAACCAAGGGACCGAAACCATTCCGGTATATTTTGACGAATTTGTAGACTATGGTGAGAAAATTGACGGGCGCTCTATTATAGAATGGAGGTTTTCATTGTCTTTTGACAATCAAAGCACCCTACCTCCTAGTTACACTGGAACTTTAGTTACAGATCACCCTAGCATCCCTGGTTACCATTCCTTTTACCCTGTAAGGGATTACATCGCACATAAGAGCTTTTTCCCTTGCCATGTATTCGATCATTCTTTTGGTACTCAGACCCCTCCTCCAGGATGTGAATTAGGAGAAACCACTCCTCCTAGGGTATATAGAAGTCTAATTTCAGTTTGGCCAGATTGCCGTTTCGCTGAAGAACCAATTATTGATGATAATCCTTTCGATATAATAGATCCTTTCGATGGTGAAAACGAAGGCGAAGAATTACCCTTCCACTCCAATGAAAAAAACCTAACGTCCTTACAATTCCAACCTAATCCATTCGACTCCCAATTGCACCTCCCTTTCGAATTAAAAGAAGCGGCTGCATTCGAATTTCAAGTCTTTGATGCTACCGGAAAAATCTTGCACCAAGAAGCAAAGCAGCAAGGCGCTGGCGCTCATCAAATCGAATTGGATACCGACAACTGGCCCACTGGCGTATACTACGCGCAAGTCAACACGGGTAGCTTTAGCAAAAGCTACCGATTGGTAAAAATAAAATAAACCTTTACCTACCCACTCCAACTTAAGTCGAATAAAATATGCGTTGGAGTGGGTATCTATTTTAAAACTTCACTTCACTTCTCTTTCTCCTTCCCACAATCATTTAGTCCAATTCAACATTCATTATTAGAACTGTTCAGAAAAAGAAAAAGAAGGAAATTTAATTCTGGATCTTAATTTTGAATAAGGAATTTTTTGACGAAAAATCGCGATTTTATAAGGACATCAAAGAAGGAGTTAAACTAAATCATAGCACTGACCGCCCCAATCGATATTCGATATGGAATAGTTCCTCTTCCATTTTTTTTCCTGAACACTCCTTGGTACTAAATATTCTCCCCTCCTCCTCCTCGGTATAAAAGTTGTTATTATTTCCCTACATTCGTACCACACAAATAACACCTATGCCTACCTATCCACGATTAAGTCTATTTTTCGTCTTCCTTTTCTATTCCCTATTTTCCTTACAAGCACAAGACACCAAAGCAGGTGGCTTCACTTATGGTTGGGACAACTACGACCAAAGTATAGAAAATGGACTCGGTCCCAGACCCGTCACCTTCCAAACAGAAGGCCTCAGAGACATCACCCATGCCCCGGAAGCAGGCATTCATCCCAGGGTATTTTTTGGCCCTTCAGAAATTAGCGACCTCAAAGATCGCCTGGCCAACACCCTCAGCGGCCAAGCTATCGCTGCACAGATTCATGCCTTTACCACCCTCCTTCACTTAGGATATTCCAGCAATGGAACCTATAGCCACAATGCCGATTACGCCAAAGACAAAGATGGCAATCGCCTCATTGACAATGCTGGCGCTTGGGACAATAGTCCTTCTTATAGAAAACTAGTCGCCGAAGACCCAACGGTATGGGAAGGTCAAAACATCAAGACCAAACACCGCACAGCTACCCTTATGGCATTGGAAGCTTTTGAATGTCTGCTTTTTGCTGGACAGAACGATCCTGATACGGGACTCTCTTATGATGACCGAGCCAACACCCTTGCCCAAGCCATGAACTTTTGGGCAGGACTTGCTTTAAATAATCCAGATTATAATTCAGACAGCGATCACTTCAATCACTTCGGAGGCACTCACATGGCACTTTGCTATGATCTTCTTTTCAATGCCATGAGTACTGCGCAGCAAGACCAGGTCAGAGAAGCATTGGTAAAAATGATTCCGGAGCTACCGCGCCACGGCGCCTACCTCAGCGCCTATGCGAATACCAGTAATTGGACCACTTTAAATTCTTTTGAAATCATTCCCAATCTGGCTATCGAAGGCGAAGCAGGTTACAAACCAGCACTCACCGAAAGATGGATGCGCACCCTGCATAATTTTATCAATTATGGTTGGTATCCTTCTGGAGCAGGTTATGAAGGTTTGGGAAAAAATTATCAGTATACCACCACCATGATCGCTTGCGCCAAACGGGGATACAGCCTACTCGGCCATCCTCATGTCAAAGCTTATGCTACAGAATTTCTACCTGCCATCTTACAGCCTTTTGGCGAAGGATTCACTTCTTATGATGTCTGGGGAGGAAGCGGCTATGATCCCGTAACAGGTGGCTACAAATTTAGTGCTGCGGATGCCGTAGGATTAAAATGGGTTTTCCCAAGTGATCCTAAGGTGGATTTTGTTTGGAGAAATTATATTGAAACCAGTCAGGGTTTGGACTCCAAAGGATATGTTTACCAACAGGTTCGACCAGATGATAGCTATTATAACTATTTGATTCCCGCAGCAGTCTTTGCGCAAGATTATGAGACGGACGATTGGCAAACTCAGGCAGACCTCACCGTACAAACAGACTACTTCGCCGATGATCGGGGGCTGGCAGTACTCCGGTCGGATAGCGACAAAGATGCGATGGCCATACAGTTTCATTGCCGCCAGGATATGGGTGGACATACACATGGAGATCGGAATGATTTTACCATGAGTGCTTTGGGGAGAATTTGGGTGAGAAAATCTTATAGCGGTAGTCAGTTCCAACCGACTTGGTTTCACAGTACTATTTTGGTCAATGATTTGGGGGTACCGGTGGGTGATCCAGATGGTGATAAATGTCGACAACCGGGAAAAATTTTACACTGGGAATCAGACAACGATTTATCGATCATCGCAGGAGATGCGACTTATGCTTATTCCTGGGATTGGCATTGGTCGGCTCAGGCGGATGGCCAGGATCATCCTTGGTTGGGAAATGATGGTTGGGAAAAGGTAACGGAAACCTGGAATGACTTTCAATATTCGCCGCAAAGCGAAACGCATTTTGATCTTCCTTTTTATGACTTCCCGCATTGGCATGTGGAAGGTAAATTTGAGCGGATGGTTAAAAAATCTTTTAATCCTATGCAAAGAGTCATTCGCTCCGTAGCGATGGTTCGCACAGCTCGACCTTTTGCCTTGATCGTAGATGATGTTCAAAAAAACGAGGAAGCACAAAATTATAAATGGCTCGCCCAAATCGCCAGGGATTTGACGATTAAAGAAACGCTTGTTTCTCTCGACCTGGATAATTATCGCAATGATATTATTCTGGAAGAACCTGCAGCAAGGGGCAATCGTCGACTTCTAGTCCGCGTCTTACACAATGAAGGTTTTGATGGCACTAGGGCACCGGGTATAGTCGATACCATGGCTTATAATGAATATTTCAACGGCACGCCCTATACCCCTAATCCCAATTGGGTTCGTCCTCGTTTGATTGTAGAAAGCAATAGTATTGCTCCGGATTTCAAAGTGATGCTTTTTCCTTTTACGGAAGGCGATGTTTTACCAATCACCAAATGGAACGACAGCAAGGATACGCTAAGCATCATCAATGCAGGCTTGGAAGATGTCTTTGTTTTTGAAAAAAACAATATGGGCAGGACGGAGATCAGCAAAGTCCCTTTCGTGGTCAACCAACAGGAGACCGCTTCGGCTTCTATGGCTTCTGTCTTTCCAAATCCTAGTAGTGATTTTATTCAGATCGATTTAAAAACAAATCAATCTGCTACTTTTCAACTCTATGACCTTAATGGAAAAAAAGTATTGGAAAAAAGTTTGACAAAGAGAAGGACTGCTTGTTCTATTGCTTCGCTAGCGACAGGAATTTATTTTTATGAAATCAGAGGAGGGCAGGAATTATTGGGCTATGGAAAATTGGAACGACTTTAAAATTTATCAAAACCATTTCCGAAGTATAAAAAATCCACTCCAATTCAGATTGAATTGGAGTGGATTTTTTTTGGAATTATTGTTCTTTAAATTTCTCATTTTGGCCTCAGCCAAAAACAGAAAATTATTCCCTGGCAATCATCAACTTCCGAATTTCCATTCCTCCAATCCTAAGCAAATAAATGCCCGGATCATAACTGGAAACATCGAGGTATTTACGACCACCAGAGGCCGTAACATTTTCCATTTTCCTTCCCAAAAGATCAAATACTTCAATGTCTACTCGCATGCCATCATTCCATTCCATCACCACCATATCATCCGCTGGATTAGGATAAATTTTAAAATCATATTGACTCACTTCTCCTATACTCGCAATAATCGAAGGACAGAATTTTTCATTAGGATTCAATTCCAAATAACGAAGCGGACTAAGGTCTCGCCCGACAAAAGCATCATCCGTCAATGGTATTCTTTGCAGACGGAAAGTCAAATTATTATTGATCACCAAACTATCTCCCTGACTAGCCAAAGCGCCCGCTATGATCGGTGTTTTATATTCCCATACAATCTCATTGGCAGGCGTCATTTCAAAAGTATAGCCATATCTTCCAGAGCAAATCAGTGAATTGCCATTGGGCAATAATTGGACGCTAGACAAACCTGTGGAATGCAATTTGGTGGGTACCGGATGTTGGAAATTTAAATCAAAATCATTGGGTCCCCAAACGCCCATATTCTGATCGTAGCGCCACTTGTACATATTCCAAGGTGGAATCAATACATGTGCAGAAGAAAAATCTACTCCGACTCGATTATTGAATACCGCAATTTTCCCTAAATGCGGAAAAGTATTCGGCAAATAATCATCCACCCAATGAGCATCGTGCTGATAAAATAATTGTTGGTCATCGATGGTCCCTGCCTGGTAGGCCAATGGATTACCAAAGCGGTACATCAGGTCTCCTCCTCTATTCGATTTTCCTCCGGTATGTCCTCTTGCCTGCTCCGTAGTGGTACTATGATCGATGATCCAAATTTCACTAAAGGTTGGAATACTGATCAGAATTTGATCTAGTTCTTCATTATAATCCAGCGAATTGGCGTGGTGCCAATCGGATCTTCCGTCAGAAGTATCATAGTTTAGATCGATCAATTGGGAGTTATCGGCGACTACCCCAAAATTCAATTTCGTATCATCAAAATCCTGTACCAAATGATCCCAGGCATGCCATTCCCAAACAATTGCATCCGCCGCAGGACTGTATTCAATTATTTTCTCCGGCCAAAGTACATCTTGAGAAAGTAATGCAGTATCTCTTCCCGCAGCGATGGCTTCTGCCTTCGTCTTTAGTTCCCAGGCGATCATCAGTACATTGCCATTGGGCATCGGTGCGATATCATGGTGCAATCTCTGGAGTTCATCATTCATCGTAAAAGACCAAAGTAGATTATTGTCCCAATCAAAAGCTTCTACGGTTCCTCCGCCGCCACCTGCCCAAATCACATCACCCGCTACGGAAGCAGGTCTTTGCGTTTTGATGATGGATCCATCTTTTTGCAGGTAAGCCGTATTCCCTGGTCTAAAATCAACATCGTCTGTCCATTCATGAACGACTTCTCCACAACTATTCAACAAATAAACATTGGGTTGATTGTGCGGATAAATCAAATTATACCCTTCCGAAGAAAGGGCTGGTTTGTAAGACAACAGTCCTACCGTGTTTTGCCCAAAAATCATTAGGCTGCCCAAGAGGCAAAAACTAAGTGTAACTATTATTTTTTTCATAGAGCTCTTGTTGTTGTAAGGAATTTGTTTAATTGAAATTGTTGTAAATCGGAGGTTAAAAACGACCGAAAGAAATTCAGGAGGTACGAACTAGATTAGTTGTAAGCGTTTTATTTTTAAGAAGAAAAGTAAAGGCTATTTTTAATCACAATCCAATGGTTCTACCCAAAAACGTTTACAAAAGTAACGGTTAATAATATACAGTATAAGAAAATCGGCCTTTCTTTTTCGTCAAAGCATTACATTCCTTGTCTTTTTCGAAAAAAAGATTTGGTCTTTTGTAATTCTGTTTAATGAAAATTAAGTTTTAGGGCAAAAAAGTAGACGGTGTATTAGGGTTGGGAAATTTTTGAAAGTACCCAGGAAGATTGTTCTATCAGGGTATTATTTTCTAGGCCAGCTACTCGGGCAAAATAAACACCATCTGGCCAATCGTAAGTTGGGATACTCAGACGGGCCGCTCTCGTTTCCAACTCAAATCGTTTTCTCCCAGTAATATCCACAATTGTCACTCGGATTTCGATATTCCTTTGATTTTCTAATTGGATAAAATCGTCCATTGGATTGGGAAAAACTTGCACCCCTTCCACAGGAGGAATATCATTTATGCTCACGATTGTTTTACCACAATTATCCGGCAAAGAATCCAATTCAATCACCTCTCCTGGACTTAAATCTCTATCCATAAAAGCTGAAAAATTTTCTTCAAATCGTTCGACTCTAAAGGTCGCATTGCCTTCGGCCTTCCCCCCTTGAATGATCGGAACCCCTTGCCTTAATGGACAAACATATTCCCAAACTTTTTCCCCATCAATCGTCACTTCAAAAAACACTCCCTTGGTGCCATCACAAATCAACGTATTGCCATTAGACAATCGTTGGGCACCAGAAATCCGACTAGCAAAAAAACTAAAATCAGGTACTTCCGGATAAATCCAAGAAGCTTGATCTGGGCCATAAACACTTCCATTTTCTAAGTGGTACGTACCATCCGCATTGATGGGCGTTACGATTTCTTCGACGGTACTGTAGGGGCCATCAAAGCGTCCAAATCCATTATTAAAAAGCAAAACATTCCCTTCCCCCGGAAGGCCTTCAGGAATCCAGGTGACATGATGCTGTCCAAACAATTTTTGATCCGTGGTATTCCCCCTACCGTAAGTTCTTGGGTTTCCCCAGCGATAGAGAAGATCTCCTCCTTTTTGATATTTCCCGCCAGAATCACTCGCAGCTTCTTCGGTGCTCGTACTATGGTCGATCACCCAGAACTCATTCCAATCTCGAGAACTAAGAATGATCTGATCTAATACTGGATTATAATCGATGCCATTGCAATGCAACCAATCGACATTACTATTCGTGCTAAAATTAAGATTGAATCGCTCGGGATGTTCTTCCACGATTCCATAATTATTTTTCTCGGAATCAAAGTCTTGGATCAAATGATCCCAGACATGCCATTCCCAGACGATCTCTGGTGGACTATTGCCTACTATTTTCCATTCTACTATATGCTCTGACCACATTTCATCCTCCAAAATAGTGGATGGATTTCGGCCTGCTAATATCGCTTCGGCTTTGCTCTTTTTTTCCCAGGCCAATAGCAAAAGATTGCCATTCGGCAAGGGAGCAATGTCGTGGTGTTGGTGTACCCATTCAGTCGAATAATTAAAACCCCAAATCATATTTCCTTCCCAATTGTATTTTTCTATCCGACCTGCGGTTCCCCCCTCATTAAACTCAGAATTGATTCGACAAGGACGGAGCAAACTGCCATCTTCTAATAAATAGACCGATAAGCCTGGACGAAAATTGCTGGTCCAGGTATTGACGACATGTCCACAATTATCAATCAAGTAGGTTTCCTTGGCACCGCTGGGCGCAAAAAGAGTATAGCCATTTAAAGACAGGGAGTCATTGAGGAAAATACCTACGGTGCGATCTTGTCCAGACAAAGACAAAGTCAGCATCCAACAGAAGGATAGTAATAAAAACTTGTGGAGAGTAGGTTTATTTTCTTTAGCAAAAATCATTCACTAAATGTAAGTGATAAAAGAATAGTAAGAAATAAAGCTTGGTTATTTTTTGGTCAAAGCTTTACATTTCTTTCGATTTGATGGCCGAAAGAATTAGACTTGAATAGAGATAAGGTTTTAAAAAAGGAAGAAGAAAATTCAGCTCGAGGGAAAGCATTGTAAATAGCGGAGAGGAAACTTACTAGTGGCCAGAGGCCGATAGTCATTCACCGAGATCAACACTACAAACAGTGTCCTTGGTTTTGGAATCTGCCTACCGCAAACTTAAAGGCTGAATAGTTACAAAAAAAGAAAAAAGCCATTTTTCTACAAGGCAAATTTTACAAAAATCGCGGCCAAGTCCATGAGCAATGCAATCCCCATATGCACAATAATTCCTCCCCAGATAGATCGACTATAATAGGCAAAAACACCGAGAATATAACCACCAAAAAAAGAAGAGATACATTCTCCCAATGGCTTTCCAAAATGGAAAACACAATAAAAAGCCGCTGCTGGCAAAATCGCACGATGCCCTAAAAGATGGACCATCCCAACTACCAAGAATCCCCGAAACAACCATTCTACCATCACAAAACCCAACAAATAAAAGGGCTCATAAATACTAAAATAAAACCAATAACCGGTTTCAAAATAATGGGTTTTAAAGCGGGGATAGGCTTTTAGAAAATCAGGCTGTGTGGCAGCCATCGCGATGAGCGGAACCATGATGAGCAACATGATTGCATAGGGCCGCCAATTGAATCCTTTGGTCGTAAGTCCATACCAATTGCTTTTGTCTTTTTCGAAGAAATAATAAAAGACGATCAAACCTATTGTATAAATGCTTACACTCGCTATGGCTTTACTCGTTTTGATATAGGCGTAACGCTCGTGTAAGGCCATACCAGCATCCGTCCAGGTTTCATCGAAATAAAAAAAGACTTTAAAGGCGATCAGTGCCAATACAAACAAGCTTTTTATCACAAATTGCCGACTCTTCAATCCAGGAATATCCCTTTTAAAAATCAGATACAAGGCAATCACATAATAATAGGCCGCTCCATAATACAAGAAATAGTACAACAGAGAAATCGGTTGCTTTCGATAACTATCGACAATGCTATCTTCAAAATCGTAGAGGTAATTAAAATAGATGGCAATGCCTAAACCTAAAATAGTCAAAGCATAGATCAGTGGATCAAAATCAGTTTTCCAAAATTTCTGTAGGTACTGAAGAATGGATTTCATAGGAGTAGAACGAAAAATTAGCGTTTCCTTCGGGGTGGTTTTCGAGTATTTTTTTTCTTGCCAAACCTTCGTTTGTCTGTCGTTATTTTGCGTTCATTAAGGGCAACTTGTTTATTGTGACGCTTTTTATCATTGATCAATTTTTCGATCAAATCCTCTCGTCCCATCGCCTTCAATTTCTCCCGAATAATATTGTGGTTTTCTCTTTTGTGCCAAAAGAAGAAGAGGTGCTGATTGCGTTTATCTTTTGGTGAGCGGGCAGTGTAAACCGGCTTCAAAGTATAAGGATGAAGTCCGGTGTAATAAATAATCGTTGCCACCGTCATTGGCGTCGGCGTAAAGTCCTGCACCTGCTCTAATTGGAACCCCATGCCCTTGGTCTCTGCCGCCAAATTGGCCATCTCCTCTTCGGTCGAACCCGGGTGACTAGAAATAAAATACGGAATCAATGGCTGATTGAGTCCATGTTTTTTATTGTAAAAATCAAACTTCTTTTTAAACTCATGGAAATGCTTAAAACTCGGCTTCCGCATTATCTTCAAGGTCTCATCAGAGGTGTGCTCTGGTGCTACCTTCAATCGTCCGGAGACATGGCAAGTAACCAATTGTTCCATGTATTCATCGCCACTACCGTCACTGTTTTTATTATAACTATCCGCCAGCAAATCATATCGAATACCGCTTCCAACAAAAGCCTTTTTTACTTTTGGATGAGCATCTACTTCTTGATAAATTTCAGTCAATGGTTTATGACTCGTATCCAGATTGCTACAGATAACTGGATGAATACAACTTGGACTTACACAACGATCACAAATGGATTGCACCTTGCCTTTCATTTTATACATATTGGCCGAAGGGCCACCTAGATCACTGATATAACCTTTAAACCCTGGCATCTCCGTCACCTGTTCTACTTCCTTCATGATCGACTCCTTCGATCTACTCGAAACAAATTTTCCCTGATGCGCAGAGATGGTACAAAAACTACAGCCTCCAAAACAACCCCGATGCATATTCACCGAGAATCGAATCATTTCATAAGCGGGAATCGCTCCACGTTTGTCATACTTTGGATGAGGCAAACGGGTATAAGGCAAATCAAAAGAGGTATCAATTTCCTTTTCCGTCATTGGTGGATAAGGTGGATTGATGATTAGGTTGTGATCGCCACATCCCTGGATCAAGCGACGCGCATTGACCTTATTTGATTCTTGTTCGATGTGTTTGAAATTGGCAGCAAAGGCTTTTTTATCTCGAAGACATTGTTCGTGAGAAGAAAGGGTGAGATCTTCCCAATTTTTATTGATTGGTAAAGCTTCGTTTTTCGGAGCCAAGACTGCGGTCTGTGGAATGGTCCTTAAAGAAGAAAAAGGAACCCCTTTTTTCATCAAACGCATCATCTCCCGGAGTGGCATTTCTCCCATTCCATAGACCAACATATCTGCACCAGAATGACTCAAGATATTGGGAAACAATTCGTCGGCCCAATAGTCATAATGCGTTACGCGTCGTAGCGAAGCTTCGATTCCTCCGATGAGTACCGGTACTTCTGGATATAGTCCTTTAAGAATTTTGGTATACTCTGTTAAAGCATAATCAGGTCGAAAACCTGCTTTTCCACCGGGCGTATAAGCATCGGTAGATCTTCGTCGACGAGAGGCGGTATAATGATTGACCATGGTATCCATACACCCGGAGGTAATTCCAAAGAAGAGGCGTGGTTTTCCCATTTTCTTGAAATCCCGAAGATCATCTTTCCAATTAGGTTGGGGAACAATGGCAATGCGAAGTCCTTCGCTCTCAATAATCCGAGCAATCACCGCGGTACCAAAAGCGGGATGATCTACATAGGCATCTCCACTGATGAGGATGACATCTAGTTCTTCCCATTCTCTCATTTCCACTTCCTTGCGGGTGATGGGGAGCCAATCTGATAAAGGTCGCTTTTCGTCCATCCCGCAAAGGTACGCTTTTTTGCATCCCAGTAGTGGGGAGAATTTGATCAAAATGGCCAATACAAGCCCAATAATGGTTATTTTTTAGGCAATTTCGCCAATTGAACTTGTTTGGCGGGCTTATCTCGACTTTAGCGAGACTTCCAAAGTATAGCCTCCTTCCGACAAGCCATCCGCACCAAGCACGCCAATGACCACCCGATAAGGGTGGCGTATCGCCACCAAATCCTTGGCTGTTCGGGTATGATCCTGGGTTTTACCTACCCAAGGGCGATCCCATTTATGATCTACTTCGCAGCGGACACAAGAGCTGGGTGGATATTGGATTTCTGAAATTTCTCCAAGTCCGATTTGGTAGGCGTAGATGCTAAAATTGTCTTTTTTGTTGTCGGGAATTACTTTGACTTCCATTTCTGAATAACTGGGAAGTTCGGTGGTATAGAGGACTTGATGGCCGGTAAATTTATTTTTTTGCGTAGCGGGAAAACAAGCCACGGAGCTACTCCAGGCAAAATTCATATCGGAGATGGGTTCGCCTGCACTTAGGTTCCCGGTGATCCTTACGGTTTGGTTGGGGATACTTTCAATCGGAATGATTGGGATTTGCTTAGGGTTTTCTGTAAAAGCCAAGCACAAGAACAAAAGAAGAAAAAAGGGAATGGTATTTTTCATTTTTTGTTTCAAAGATCGGACTTATTGATCTCTAAAAAATCACCCTTTAGGGGGATATTTAAAGAGGAATATTGATGACTTGCACCAATACTCCTCTTCTTTCAATTACCCTTTATCTGTTTAGCTTTTCAGCAAACAGATTTTTTGCTTAGCCTTTAAAATAATTTTGTAATTCTACTCCTAGCCTGCCAATTTCACTCTCAGAGGAATAAACTTTGTGAATGATGCCTCCTGGAAGGATAATCAAGAATTTTACATTTTCAAGGCCATTTTGCTGTGCAAAAGTTTTGCCTTCCA
Source organism: uncultured Saprospiraceae bacterium (assembly GCA_938015925.1). GTDB lineage: Bacteria > Bacteroidota > Bacteroidia > Chitinophagales > Saprospiraceae > CALLVY01. The sequence continues at coordinate 299 of CALLVY010000772.1, read as the reverse complement.
AAACTCTGGAATTGTCTTGTACTATAGACCAAGTCAATTCATTGTCGGTTTTGACATCCTGGATTTGGAAAGTGTATTCATCTGCGCAGATTCCCAGTATGTTGATGTTGTATTGATTATAAAAAGCTTTGAGGTATTTTTTATTTTTTTTGCTTTGAGCGCTATTGAGTTCAAAAATTTCGATCACCAAAGGCTTGTCTAATAAATCGTAAAGTTTGAATTTCTTATTAAATACGTCATTGATTTTAAAGTCGGGGATTTGCTGGCCTTCCATCCAACCGATATTGATTCCTTTTTCG